>JAFTEP010000170.1 GCA_017453605.1 Clostridia bacterium | reverse complement strand
CATCCCCGCGAAGGGCTGGCGCGTCGTGACTCCCGAAGACAGAAAAATAAAAGTCAAAAAAATCGCCCGCGGAATGGAAAACGAATGGTACAGGCTGAAATTCGATAAAAACTGCAATATAGTTTCTGTTTGGGACAAAAAGGCGTCAAGAGAGATATTAAAGAGCGGCGAAGCCGTCAGATTCAGCGCGTATGAAGACCTGAACGCCCACTACGACGCCTGGGAGATCTCCCGCTCGTACCGCGAGAAGCGCTACTCCGTGGACGAAGTGACGGGGACCGTATGGTTAGAGGAGGGCGACCGCACGGGCTTCAGGGTCACGCGCCTCTTCTCGGGGTCTGTCATCACGGACACCGTCTGGCTCTGCGATAACGAGCCGAGAGTCGATTTCGAGGACGAGGTCGACTGGAAGACGCGGCACGTTTTGTTGAAGCGCGAATTCCCGGTCGCGGCGGTCGCAAGCAGCGCGACCTGCGAGATCCAGTTCGGCTGCGTCGAGCGCCCGACCCACGCGAACACCTCTTGGGACGCCGCAAAATATGAGGTCTGCGCCCACAAATACGTCGATATCTCCGAAAGCGACTGGGGCGTCGCGATAATGAACGACTCAAAATTCGGTCACAGCCTTTACGACAACGTGATCGGTCTGTCGCTTCTGCGCGGCCCGACGGATCCCGACAAGAACTGCGATATCGGAGTCCACTCTTTCCGTTACGCACTGTATTCCCACGCCGGAAACGCCGCTGCGGGCGGAGTTTCCCGCGCCGCCTACGCCTTCAACGATCCGCCCCGAGCCGTCCTCTGTCCGGGCGGCGGCGATCTGGCGGATGTGTTCTCCCTCGTCTCGTCCTCCGACGGCAGGTTCTTCACGGACACCGTCAAGCCCGCCGAGGACGGCAGAGGCGTGATAGTTCGCGGATACGAGGCAGACCGCAGCTCGGGCAAAACGACGCTGAAGTTCGGCGCGAAGGTCCTGAGAGCGGAGATAAACGACCTTGAGGAAAACTTCGTTTCTCCGATCGAAGCAAAAAACGACTCCGTCACGCTCCCGTTCAAACCCTTCGAGATCGTGACGCTCAGAGTGTTTTTTGAGGGACTTGATCCCGGATCGGCTCCGGAGAAACGATCCCGGGAAAACGGGAAAGAAAAGAGTTCTTGAAAGGGGAAATAACAATGTCTGAAAGCTTAAAGACCGCGGTGGTCTTTTATTCGATGAGCGGGAACGTGAAGTTTGTCGCCGGGAAGATCGCCGAAAGTCTCGGCGCGGACGTGATCGAGCTCGTCCCGGAGAAGGCCTATCCCGACAAGGGCTTCAGAAAGTTTTTCTGGGGCGGCAAAAGCGCCGTGATGAAGGAGACCCCGGCGCTCGCAGGCTTGAACTTCGATCCCGACAAATACGACAGGGTGATAATCGGCACTCCCGTCTGGGCGGGGACGATGGCTCCCCCGGTAAGGAGCTTCATAACGGGATATAAAGACGCCCTCAAAACAAAAAAGCTCGCGTTCTTCGCCTGCTGCAGCGGCACGGACGCCGCGAAAGCGATAGAAAAAACGCGCGCTCTCGCCGAAGCGCCCGAATCGTGCCCCTCGGCGTTCTTCACGGACCCCCTGACCAGGCCGGACGAAAAAAACGACGCCCTTCTCTCGGAGTTCATAAAAGCTCTCGGCGACTGAATAATTTCGGGCGCGTCCCGGACGCAAATACGCGCGTTCTTTTGGGATGCGCCCGCTTTTTTGCGCCGCGGCAGGTAATGAAACGTTACATTTAGGGCATTATCTGTTATTGAATCCGCGGTTTTATTCGTTTATAATATAGTTGACGGATTTAAAAAAACCTGACGAACATTTTTTACTGCGCCGCGGCGCGTCAGTATTTCGGCTTGTTCAGCTTTCTGTACTGCGCGGGCGTCACGCCGAATTTCTCTCTGAAAAATCTGTAGAACAGAGTTTTGTTCGTGCAGCCGCACATCGACGCGATCTCGCCGGTCGGCCAGGAGGAGTCTCTGAGAAGCCTTCTCGCGTTCTCCAGGCGCTGGTCCCTGACGTATCTTGTGAAGCTCGTCTTCTCGCTCTCCGAAAAGAGCCGCGACAGATACGACGGCGAGTAGTTGTACGCCTTCGCGACCTGCGCGAGAGTGAGTCTTTTCGAGATATTTGCGTTTATGTAGTCCTTTATCACGGGCATAGGCGCTTTTTTCGTCACCGCTCCCTGCGGCGTGCCCGACGACCGTGCGAGCGACAGAAGAAGCGACAGAAGCTCGAGGCGCATCTTTTCGGCGAAGAACTTTTGGCGGTAGATCTGCTCCTTTTCCATGTCCCCGAGCCCCGATCTCAGCTTTTCGGCGCTGAAGCGGTCGAAGTACGCCGCCGCGGGTATCGCGTCCCGGGCGTCGGACGTCCCGAAGACTTCCTCCAGCCAGTTTTTGATCCGCGGTTCCTCGAAGAATCCCGTTCTGATAGTTATATCGCAGTATGAGACCGCGCCGGTCAGCATCATCATGTGCGGCACGTCGGGCGCGACCGCGAAGACGCTGCCGTCCTTTATCGGATATTCTTTATCGCCGACGGCGAAACTGCCGCTCCCCGCGAACACCGCGGTCAGCTTGTAGAAGCCGAGGGTGTGCGCCGGGGTCGACTTGTCGGTCTCTCTGAAAAACAGCTTCATTTCGAGCCCCTCGTCGATTATGTGGTTTTCATCCAGCTTTCTCACGTTTTCGCCCTCCCTGAACCGATTGCGGACCGGTATATAAATGATAAATGAAGTCGGGATGATTGTCAAGTGCTTTTGACCGCGCGTGCGGTCTTTCATAAAAGCAAAACCGAAAGGAGAGAAAATCAAATGAAAAAAAGCGCTCTGAAAAGAGCGGCGGCGATATTCTTCGCTCTCGCTCTCGTCTTGCCCGTCTTCATGACCCCGGCGGCGGCGCTTAGCGCGGAGAACGTGTCGTACTACGACGGCACATACTCCACCGACTGGTACGACGGCAGCCCCGCCTCGGGAAAGATCTATCACCTCAATTCCGCGGCAGATCTTGCGGGCTACGTCTATCTTGTCAACGTCGCAAACGGCGGCGCCTCGTTCGGAGGCTGCACGATCCGGCTCGAATGCAACGTCGTCTGGAACACCGGAAACGCCTCCGACTGGTTCGATACGGCTCCGACCTACACCTGGCAGCCGATCAGCATTTCGCAGGCGCACTATTCCTCCGCCGGATTCGACGGCAACGGCCACTACATCTCTGGCCTGTATCAGAAGGACGACGGCGCGAACCACACGGGCTTCATCGGCGTCCACGGCGGCACCGACTGGGGCGTGAAGAATCTCGCGATCGTCAACAGCTTCTTCTGCAAGACCTCATCCGGCGGCTCTCAGAACGGCAACTACGGCGTCGGCGTCTTCATGTCGACCCCCTACAACTCCTTCACCTTTGAGAACCTCTACACCGACGCGATCGTCGTCGACGCCTCGGACAACACCGGCGGCATCGTCGGCAACCCGAGAAGCGCGGGCGCGACTCTTAACGTCAAAAACTGCGTCTTCGCCGGCAGGGTGATAAGCACCGCTTCAAACGCCGGCGGTATGGTCGGCGCGAGCAATTCGAGAAACGTCAACGTCACCGACTGTCTCAACCTCGGCACCGTCACCGCCGCTTCCAACGCGGGCGGCATGATCGGTCTCGTCAGCGCCTCGTCCTCGGCGACCGTCAGGATCGGAAGCTCTGTCAACGCCGGCAAGGTCTAGTCCGGCGACGGCGTCAGCGCGGGCGCGATCATCGGAAACAACACCGCGTCAAGCTCCTACTGCGTGCCGGTGCTCTCCAACTGCAAGGCGTCAAGTGCGTTCAACTGCGCTTTGCCCGCCGGGAACGCCGTGACGGGTACCGTCGGCGTCGTTTCGGACGCGGAGCTTCTGTCCTCCTCGCTTTCGCTGTCCTCGCTCGACACCGACACGCTTTACACCTCGGGACACTTCGCTTCGTCCTGGACCCTCCGCTCCGACTGCTATCCCTTCCCGGCGGCGGCTTCGTCCCTCGCCTCGGGCTGCGGGATAACCATGAAAAGAAACTCGCTCGGCGATTTCTGCCCGGAATTTGACGTCTCGTTCTACGACGGCAGCTACTCCACCGACTGGTTCGACGACGCTCCCGCCTCGGGCAAGGTCTATCACCTCTCCTCGGCGGCTGATCTTGCGGGCTACGTCTATCTTGTCAACGTCGTCAAGGGCGGCGCCTCGTTCGGCGGCTGCACGATGCAGCTCGACTGCAACGTCGTCTGGAACCTCGGCGACGCCGCCGACTGGTACGAATCTCCCCCGACCTACTCCTGGCAGCCCATAAGCATTTCCCAGGCTCACTATTCCTCGGGCGGCTTCAACGGCGCCGGACACTATATCTCGGGTCTGTATCAGAGCGACAACGGCTACAACCACACCGGCTTCATCGGAGTCCACGGCGGCTCCGACTGGGGAGTGAAAAATCTTGCGATCGTCAACAGCTACTTCTGCAAGACCTCCACCGGCGCCTCCCAGAACTCCAACAACGGAGTCGGCGTCTTCATGTCAACTCCCTACAACACCTTCACCTTTGAAAACCTCTACACCGACGCGATCGTCGTCGACGCTTCCAACTACACCGGCGGCATCGTCGGCACGCTCAGGAGCGACGGCGCGACCGTCAACATCAGAAACTGCGTCTTCGCGGGAACGATCATCTCAGGCGGCCAGTACGTCGGAGGTATCATCGGCGGCAACTACAGCGGCAGGGTCAATATCACCGACTGCCTCAACCTCGGCAACGTCTACGGCAAGGCATACGTCGGAGGCATCATAGGCGCCGCGACTTCCGTGAATACCGGCAGATACGTCAATATCGGAAGCTGCATCAACGCCGGAAAAGTCAGTTCCCTCGACGGCACGACCGCCGGAGCGATCTTAGGCAGAAACAACGCGGATGCCGCACAGCTCGTGCCGGTACTCTCCAACTGCAAGGCGTCAGGCGCCTTCAACACCGCCGCTCCCACCGGGAACGCGGTCAGCGGGACCGTCAGCGCGATAGCTGAAAACACGCTGATCTCCCGCTCGCTCACGCTTTCTTCGCTTGACACCGACACGCTCTACACCACGGGACATTTCGCCTCGTCGTGGAGCCTCAACTACGACTGCTATCCCTTCCCGACCACCGTTTTGTCTCTCATCCGTCCGCTCGGCATTGCTCCGATCAGGAACTCCGAAGGCGATTTCAGCCGCAAAGCGGGCGTGAGCACGGGCGGCTACAGCACGTCCGATCCCGTGATATACGTTTCTTCGGTCGACGATCTTATGGAGCTGTCTTTCGTGAACAGGTTCATCGGCGCAAGCTTCGCCTCGCAGACCGTCAGGCTTACGGATAACATAGTATTCAACACCGGAAGAGCCTCCGACTGGGGCGCGGCGCCTCCCGAAAACGTCTGGGAGCCGATCACGGGCTTCGCGGGCACCTTTGACGGAGACGGTCATTCGATCAGCGGACTCTACGTCAACACCTCCGGCAGCGCCGGTCTCTTCGCCTCCCTCGCGGCGGGAGGCACGGTCAGGGACCTCGCGCTCTTCAACAGCCGCATCATCAATTCCGCCACCTCCTGCGGCGGCGTCATCGGCTCGACGGGCGCAAACTGCAGAGTCGAAAACGTCTTCTGTGAAGCGATCATAGAGTGCTCCTCCAGCATGGCGGGCGGCATCGTCGCCGTCGTCGGGAACAACACCGTCGTCGACGGCTGCGTCTTCGCGGGCAGCATCTGGGCTCAGGGAAGATACTGCGGCGGAATCGTCGGCAACACCAACTTCAACAGAGTCACCATCACCAACTGCCTCAACCTCGGAAGCGTCGCTGGCGCCGACGAGCTGGGCGGCATCCTCGGTATATGCGGCAACACTACGGGCGACGTCGTCGCGAACTGCGTCAACGCCGGATATATCGGAAGCTATTCCAACTCCTACAACTCCGACATCTCCACCTGGACCAGACACAACGAGAACGACCTTTCAAACGGCGGCGTGGTCGGAACTATCAAGGGCTCGAGCGGCGTCGCCTACCGCCTTGTCTACGACGACTGCTGGCTCGTCACCGACTTCACCTCCAACAGGATCTCCGTGAAATACACCGACGCGGTGATCGTCGGCGAAGAAAAGACGATCTCGCTCGAGGATGTCACCGGCATCGACCCGGCGCTTCTCGACGGCGACTCGGTCACGTCCGACGGCGGCACCTTCGCGGCAAACTGGACACAGACCTCCGCCTTCCCGCTTCCCTCGGGAGTCGCGGATATGCTCGACGGTCTCGGCGTCACTCTCAGCCTGGACGCCGACGGCAAACCGAGGGCCTACGGCGATATGACCTGGTACAGAGGCTTCGGCTCGGTCTACACTTTAAAGAGCGCCTCCCAGCTCGAGAGCTTCTCAAAATATTTCGCTTCGAGCGCGGTCAGCTCCAAGACGGTCTATATCGACTGCGATATCGACATGAGCGCCTCCGCGAGCGCGCCCGCCTCCGTCTGGACTCCTCTCGCGGGTTTCACCTCGAGCACCCTCGAGGGCGGCGGACACGTCTTGAAGGGACTTGACGTTGCCGGAAGCCTGATAACTTCGTCCAACGGCGCCGTCATCAACGCCCTGTCGATCGTCGACAGCACATTCACTTCGACCGGAACGTTCGGCACCTTTATCGGCACCGCCAACGGCTTCACGACCTTCACCGACTGCTACACCAACGCTGTCGTGACCGGCACGAGCAACAACGTCGGCGGCTTCGTCGGAAGTCTCAGATGGGTCAGCGGCGGAACGAACACTCCCGCCACCGAGGGCATCACCTTCACCGGCTGCTGGTTCGACGGAACTGTCACCACCAACAACAGATACGTTTCGGGCTTTGTCGCCAACAACCAGAGCCAGGACTGCACCTTCACCGACTGCCTCTTCACAGGCACCGCATCCTCCGTCGGACACTCTCTTGAGCCCGTCATCGGCGGCTTCGCCGGAGCGGTCTACGGCGGCGCGGGGACCTTTGTCAACTGCGTCTGCGCCGGACGGATCGTCGTCGAGTCGAATTACGCCAACTCAAAGGGCGGCGCGTTCTCGTTCAGGTCCGACGTCCCAGAGACCGACACCTACGTCAACAACTACGCCGTCGCGGGAAGCGCGCATTTTCTGAGCAACGAGCGCAATTCCGCCGACCGCGCGGGCGAATGCGTCTGGATCTCCTCCGAGTCGCTCAACTCTCTTCAGGCGGTCCTCGGCGGCGGCTGGGGATACAAAAACGAGTCCGGGACCTTGAGGCTCGTCCCGGCGGCGTTCGCCGACTGCGCGTACTATGAACTCAGCTTCTACAAGGGCGACAGGCTCCCGGAAAATTATCTTGTTCCCTCCCTTTCCGGAAAGGTCTTCGCCGGATGGTACGCCGACGAGGCTCTGACTTCTCCTCTTTCTCCCTCGGTCACCGAGGGCGCGGCTTACGCTAAATTCGCCGACGCGGACGTCATGACCGTCAGGGCTCAGTGGGCGTCGGACGAGAACGGCACCTACAAGATCCGCTTTTTGTCTACCGTCGACAGCCTCGACTATCAGAACGTCGGCTTCACGGTCTTTGCGAACGGTTCCGAGAGAAAAGTCACTCTGACAAACGTCTACACCGGGATCCTTGAAAGCTCCGTCCGCCGCGATGCTCAGTATATCTCGGGCTGCTCCGAGTCCAGATACGTCAGCTTATGCAACCTGAGAAAGATCCCGGCGGATCTTGTGAACGAGACCGTCACGGTCGTGCCGTTCTGGACGACTCCCGACGGCACTCTGGTCAACGGAAGCACCTTCACCTACGGCATCAGCGACAACTCTCTGAGAGACAACACCCTCAGGGTCTACAAGCTCACAAACTTCAAGGATCACGTCAAAGTGCAGGGCAGGTCGGCGACAGTTGACAATGGAGTGGCGGTCGACTGGAGCGGCTCCGCGCTCGAGTTCAGGCTCAACTGCTCCGGCGACGTTTTCGTCAGCGCGATCGGCAGCTACGCCACCTCCCTCGGCGACGGCAACTCCAACTTCACCGTCTACGTCGACGGCGTTCAGACCGGGACCGTCCGCGTCTCGAGAGGCGAAAACAGCGATATCCTGATCGCCTCCGGCCTTTCCGCGGGGGTCCACAGCTTCCGCCTCACCAAGTGGGCGCACGCTGAGAGCGCGCAGGTGACCTTCACCAATATCAAGTGCACGGGCTCCCTGCTCGAAAGACCCGCCGACAAGGACGTCTACGTCGAGTTCGTCGGCGACTCCATCACCTGCGGCTACGGCGCGAACAACGGCTCCAACGACGGCAACCTGTCCTACGCCTATATAGCGGCTCAGCTCATGGACGCCGACTGGTCGATCTTCGCCCGCTCCGGTCTGTGGCTCACCGGTCAGACCAACTGCATCCCGCTCCTCTATCCCTACGTCTCCTGGTACAGAGACGGCGGCGTCGAGGGCGGAGAGCTCTACGACTTCGCGCGCGTCCCGGACGTCGTGGTCATCAACATCGGCACCAACGACTACAACGGAAACGCCGGCGCGGCTAAATTCGAGGCGTCGGTCAGGAGCTTCATCGGCGACGTCAGATCGCATTACGGCAATTCCGTCCCGATCGTCTGGGCTTACGGCATGATGAACGACGGCTACAAGGACGTCATAATCTCTGTCGTCGACGAGCTCGGCGGGCCCAACTACTATATCGGCTTCACACAGAACAACGACGGAGTAAACAGCCATCCGAGCGCCGCGGCTCTCGCTCAGTACGGCTCGGAGCTCGCCGCCTACCTCAACACGCTTCTCGGAAGATGATTTTTCGCCCCACGAAAGCCTTGGCTTTCGTGGGGACCCCGGCACTTTTTGCCCCGCGAAAGGTCCCCCTTTCGCGGGGCGAATACTGTCCGGCAAGAGACTCCGCCTCCCGACTCCGCGAAGGAACTTGTCCCCTTGGCCCCCGTGAATCAAGTACGGCGGCTTTAGACGCCTCTTTGTCATCCTGAGCGAAGCGAAGGATCTTTTTTCCGTCGAAGGCTTCTTCGGCGCAGGCGCCCCGGAATGCCCGCAAAAAAACAGACGCGCACGGCGTCAGTTTTTTGCGGGCATTGATATTATTCGTTATTTTCCCGCCCGCTCAGCATTTCAGCTTT
>JAFTEP010000169.1 GCA_017453605.1 Clostridia bacterium | reverse complement strand
GATACTTTTTGCTGTTATCCCCAAAACCGCCCGCCTCATCCAGACGCCCGGGGATATTACAGTTATTATATAGGACAACAGGTTTTTTTGCAATAGCTTGGGGGAAAAAAGAATAAGGGGAGGGAAAACTCGCCCGCCGGGGTCCCCGGCAAACCGAGCCCGCGAGGTTTGTGGGGATTGGGCGCCGGGACGGATTCAGTTGAAAAAACCGTTCCAAAACGAAACGGTTTTTTCTGCGCTTAACGCCCGAAATCGCAAAAGTGAAATATCTCGCTTCGCTCGATGTGAAATATTTGCCTCACGGCAAATGTGAAATATTCGGCTTACGCCGAATGTGAAATTAAATAAATCCACTCGCGCCCGCAGGCATTTCGCACGCCGTAAGGCGTATTTAGCGCGTGAAGCGCATTTCATAAATCCACGCAGTGGATTTATTTAGCTGCAAAAGGCACGCCGAAGCGTGCCTTTTGCTGGAGCGAGTGACGGGAATCGAACCCGCATCATCTGCTTGGGAAGCAGAGGCTTTACCACTAAGCTACACCCGCGTATGCGCCGGGGAGCGGACTCCCCGGGATCTGTCATTTTGTTTTTTCGCTCTCCCTGTAGATCTCGAAGACCGTGAAAGCGTTGTCGAACGACGGGACGAACCACTCGACGCCGCTCTCATAGACGTATCTTCCGGGATAGGTGAAACTCTCGTGCTGGAAGCTGTCGTACGAGAAGATCAAAGGCATCGCGCTGATGAAATCCGACACGCTCATATCCGTGTCTATCGTCTCGAAGATCTGAGTTATCAGCGTCTGCGCGCGGAACATATTGTCCGTTTTCAGGATCTGGTTCGCGAACGCCTCGGTGAAACTCAAAATCGTTTCGTTCCTGCCGCTCACTCCGTCGACGTACCCGCGGTATCTGATAAGCTGAGCCGCCTTCGCTCCGTCGACGTGCTGGAGCCCGGACGAAATATCTATCCTCAGAGCCTGCTCGTCGTCGCGGTAGCGCATATTCTCCGGCACGCTGAAGTCGACGCCGCCCACAAGATCTATGAGATCCGCAAAACCCTGAAGGTCGAAATTGACCTGATAGTCGACCTCGATCCCCGTGATCGCTCCCACCTTCTGTTTGAGAAAGCGCGGAGAGTCGAGCGTGATGAGAGAGCCGATCGCCCTGTCGCTTCCGCCGACAAAAAGCCTTGTGTTTGCCGGGATCATCACCGTCGTGAAAAGCGAGGTCTCTCTGTCTATCCTCACCAGGAGCAGCGCGTCAGCCCAGCCGTCCATCTCGTCGGTCCCGCTTATGAGAAAGGTGACTGTGTCGCCCGACTTGACCTGATTGGAATTTGAGGGATCCTCCGAGGTCAGATCCTGCACCGCGCCGTCCGGACCGTTTTCGTCCTTATTGACCAAAGTGCTCTGCATGACCCCGTCGGCGTAGCGCACGACGAACACGGCGATAACGGAAAAAATCACGATCGACATCAGAAATACAAGGAAAAAGTTTCTGATCGAATATTTCATTTTTCTTCCTTTTCGATGTGACGTTCCCGAGCCGACGATTATCCGTGGGCTCTCACGGTGATATTATATACCATGATCGGCGATTTATCAAGAGCAAATTTCGCAAGAGTGGTCAAAAAATTGTAAACTTTTCAGAATTCGCTGTCGACGCTCACGCTTTTTTCAAAGACCGAGTGCATATACGGCTTGACGGTGGAAGCGTGATACGGATGCGATTTGTAGCTTCTGAGACCCTCGAGATCTTCAAACACGCAGTCGAGGATCAGATCGAACGATCTCTCAGAGCGCAGCGTGTCGATCCCGACGTAGATGCTCTTGAGCTGCTCCACCTTTCCGGACATGCTCATGAGCATTTCTTTTGCTTTTTCGCAGGCTTCGGGCGAGGAGTCTTTTAATTTATACATTACCGTGTGCTTTATCATAGTTAATTTTTACCTCCGATTCGATCTTTTTTGCTATCGCGATCCTGTAGAAAACGACGTGTGCCGCTATGACGAGCAGCCACGAGATCGGATAGGAGAAATACAGCACTCTCAGCGCGTCATGTTCGCCCAGGGTCGCTCTCAGCGGATCGAAGACCGTCCAGATCCAGACCATCCTCATGAAGCAGGCGAAGAAAATGCAGTTTATCATCGGCTCCACCGATCTTCTCATACCCCTCAGATAGCCCGCCAGGACCTCCATGACTCCGCACATCCAGTAGGTGAAGCCGAAGACGCCGATCCTCACGACGCCGTAGGGGATCGGATCGCCGGTCTTTGTGAAGACCGAGAGCAGCGGTTCGGCGAAGAGCCGGCTCAGCGCGCCAAGGGCGAAGCCGAGGACGCCCGCGATAATGACACAACTCAGGCAGGTGCGCTTCATACGTTTGAGATCGCCCGCGCCGTAGTTCTGCGAGGTGAAATTCATGCAGGCGTGGGAGATGGAATTCATCGAGACGTAGATGAAGCCCTCTATGCTCGCCGCGGCGGAGTTGCCCGCCATGACGATCGACCCGAAGCTGTTGACAGAGGACTGGATCAGGACGTTCGAGACCGCGAACAGAGAGCTCTGCACGCCCGCGGGAACGCCGATCTTCAGGACCTCCGCGAATTCTTTTTTATGGAACTTCAGTCTTCTCAGCGACAGATGACAGCAGCCGTCCGTCATCATGAGGCTCCTAAGGACCAGAACCGACGCGATGATCTGGCTCACCACCGTCGCGATCGCGACACCGGCGACGTCGAGGCGGAACACGATCACGAGCACGAGGTTCAGGATCACGTTTATCACGCCGCCCGTGGTGATGAACCACAGAGGCCTTTTCGTGTCCCCGACGGCTCTCAGGATCGCGGCGCCGAAGTTGTAGAGCATATTGAAGGGCATCCCGAGAAAATAGATGCGCATATATAAGGTCGAAAGCTCAATAGTGTCGTCCGGCGAGCCCATCAGTTCAAGCATCGGTTTGGAAAAGAACCAGCCGAAAACGCTTAAAAACACGCCGAAGATGAGGCTCATCAGAATAGAGGTGTGGACCGTCATCGAGACGCGCCCGTCCTCGTGGGCGCCGTAGAACCTCGCGGCGACCGCGCTGACGCCGCTGGAGATGCCGATGAAAAGATTGACGAACAGAGAGGTCAGAGACCCGGTCGATCCGACCGCGGCGAGCGACTGATCCGAGGCGAACTTGCCGACGACGATATTGTCGGCGGTGTTGAACAGAAGCTGGATCACGCCCGTGAGGATGATAGGGATGGAAAAAATGATGATCTGCTTTGTCAGCGGACCTTTTGTCATATCGAGTTCTTTGATGTTTGCCACTTTTTTCACCTCTCCGGCTCCTAAAAAAACGCCGTACGGCTTATTTTATCACTCCGCGCGATTTTTTTCAAGTCTATGCGGCGATAAATACGCCAAACGAACGATTTTTTCGCGCTCCGCCGTTGTCAAACGGAGCGGAATATGATAAAATGATATAAAGTTCAAAATCTTTCTCCGAATTTTTACACTGTCATTCTGAGGAGAGAGCGCCGAAGAATCTTTTTCGGGATAAAAAGATCCTTCGCTTCGCGCAGGATGACAAAGAGGGGTTGACCTCGACGCCACGCCGCAACGAAACAAAAAGTGTTATGGTGTCCCCTCATCAGTCGCTTTCGCCGATGCCAGAGCATCGGCGAGGGAGACGGAGAGTAAATAGGCAGCGGTGTTCCCTCATCAGTCGACTTTGTC
>JAFTEP010000168.1 GCA_017453605.1 Clostridia bacterium | reverse complement strand
TGACGGACTTCATAGTCGGGAAGAGCAAAACGTCGCGGATGGCGGCGGAATCGGTGAGGAGCATACACATCCTGTCGATGCCGAAGCCTATGCCGCCCGTGGGAGGCATGCCGATCTCGAGAGCGTTGAGGAAGTCTTCGTCGGTGTGGTTTGCCTCTTCGTCGCCCGCGGCAAACTGCTTCTCCTGCTCGGCGAAGCGCTCGCGCTGGTCGATCGGGTCGTTGAGCTCGGAATAGGCGTTCGCCATTTCCCAGCCGTTCATGAAGAACTCGAAGCGCTCGACGTATCTGGGGTCGGAGGGCTTCTTTTTCGTGAGCGGAGAGATCTCGACCGGGTGATCCATGACAAAAGTCGGCTGGATGAGGTGCTCTTCGGCGAATTCCTCGAAGAACAGATTGATTATATCGCCTCTCTTGTGGCGCTTCTCGTAGTGGACGCCCTATTCGTCGGCGATTTTCTTAGCCTCTTCGTCTTTGTCGATCTTATCAAAATCTAAGCCGGAATACTTCTTCAACGCCTCGACCATAGTGATGCGCTCGAAGGGTTTGTCAAGATCCATTTCGACGCCGTTGTAGACGATCTTCGCGCTCCCGAGCACCGTGCGCGCGACGTGGCGGTAGAGGTTTTCGGTGAGATCCATCATCCCGTGATAGTCGGTGTACGCCTGATAGAGCTCCATAAGGGTGAACTCGGGGTTATGGCGGGTGTCAAGGCCTTCGTTGCGGAAGACTCTGCCGATCTCGTAGACTCTCTCGAGTCCGCCGACGATAAGGCGCTTGAGATACAGTTCGAGAGAGATCCTCAGCTTGAGGTCCTCGTCGAGCGCGTTGAAATGGGTCTCGAAGGGACGCGCGGCGGCGCCGCCGGCGTTGGCGACGAGCATCGGAGTTTCGACCTCCATGAAGCCCTGCGAATCGAGATAGCTTCTTATGGTGCTTATGATCTTCGAGCGCTTGACGAAGGTGTCCTTCACTCTCGGATTGATGATGAGATCGACGTATCTCTGACGGTATCTGAGGTCGGTGTTGGTGAGACCGTGGAACTTTTCGGGGAGGATCTGCAGGCTCTTGGAAAGGAGCGTGACGCTTTCGGCGTGAACGGAGACTTCCCCGGTGCGCGTCTTGAAAACGAAGCCCGTGACTCCGATGATATCTCCGGTGTCGAGCTTCTTGAAGCGGGAGTAGCTTTCTTCTCCGACGCTGTCGCGCGCGACGTAGCACTGGATAGTGCCTTCAAGGTCCAGAACTCCGGCGAACGAAGCCTTTCCCATAACGCGCTTTGCCATGAGCCTTCCGGCGATGCTGACGGTCTTGCCCTCGAGTTTTTCAAAGGCGTCCTTTATCTCGGCGCTGTGATGCGTTTGCGAAAACTTTGTTATCTGAAACGGGTCCTCGCCCGCCGCCTGGAGCTCGGAGAGCTTTTCGCGGCGAACGCGGAGAAGATCGTTGATATTTTCCGTCGATGGAACGTTGACTTGATTTTCCGCCATGGGATTTCCTTTCTCAGCTTATGGAAATGAGCTTTACCTTGACGATGCCGCCGGGAGCCTCGAAGCTCGCCTCGTCACCGGCGCGCTTGCCCAGAAGCGCCTTTCCGAGAGGCGACTCGTCGCTGATCATATTGTTTGCGATATCGACCTCGGTCGGGCCGACGATCTTGTATTCCTCTTCCTCGCCGAGATCGTAGTCGAGGATGACGACTGTCTTGCCGATGTTCACGACCTCGGTGTTCTCGTCGTTCTTGATGATCTTGACGGTGGTGAGAAGGTTTTCGATCTCGTTGATGCGCATTTCGACCTCGGCCTGCTCGTTTTTCGCCTCGTCGTATTCGCTGTTCTCGCTGAGATCGCCGAAGCTGATCGCCTGTTTTATGTTGGCGACGACTTCCTTTCTCTTGGTGACCTTGAGATACTCAAGCTCTTCCTGAAGGTTTCTGAAACCTTCCTCGGTGACGAAGATCTCCTTGTTCTGCATTGACGTTTCAACTCCTGAATATATAAATTTGTATTTTGGCTGAGTGACGTATTTGAGCGGATCGACGTGGGATCCGTTCACGTAGACCATAAAGTGCAGGTGGATGCCGAAGGAATAGCCGGTGTTGCCGGTCCTCCCGATGACCTCGCCCTGCTTGACCTCCTGATTGACCTTGACGTTGATCTTACTAAGGTGGGCGTAGAGAGTCTGCATCCCGCTGCCGTGATAGATCACGACGTAATTCCCGTAGGACCAGTGGCTGTCGGCGATAAGGACCGTTCCGGACGCGGACGCGTAGATGTCGGCTGGCGCGTAATTGGTCGGGATGTCTATGCCGGTGTGGCTTTTGCCCTGATAGAACTGGGAAATGCGTTTGAAATCCGTGGAGACGGGCCAGATGAAGGCTCCGCCGGAATAGTATCTGCGCTGTTTTTCCTCGATCTGCTTTGCGAGAGCGGCGATATCGTTCTCAAGCTGGTTCTTTGACGCCTCGACTTCGCGCTGGGTCCTTTGGAGAGTCGCCACGTCGTTCGAGATCGAATCGAGGTATTCGTCGGCTTCCTTGACCTTGCGTTCGTAATCCGTAAGTTCCGTTTCGAGCCGGGTCCTGGTGTCCTCGCTGAGCGCCTTGAGGGCTTCGAGCTCATCGATCTTGGCTGCTACGCCTTCGCGGTCGCTTCCGAGCTGTTCGAGGATCTTCGAGTCGTTTTCAAAAAGATCCTTCATGATCTCAACTCTGCCGAGAAGATCGGAGATGTTAGCGGATTCGAGCAGGAAGCTCAGGTACTGAAGGTCGCCGTTTTCCTGATTGAAGACGAGGCGGCGGCTGATGAGCTCGACGTTGGTGCCGATGCGTTCGTCGATGAGATCAAGCTCCTTCTGCTTTTCGGCGACAGCCCCTTCGTAAGCCTCGATGAGGAGCCTGGTGTTCTCTATCTTCTCCTCGGTGAGAGCGATCTGCTGATCGAGAAGCTGTTTCTGCTTGAGGACGGATTCGCGGTCGGATTTGGCCTTGGAAAGATCGTTTGCGATCTGTTTGAGACGCGTGTCGATGTTCTGCTGCTTGGACTGCAGGGTCTGAAGGGACTCCTTGTCCTCGTCGATTCCGGTCTCTGCGGCAGCGCTCCGGGGATCGCCGACAACGAGCAGGGCGCAGGTGCAGACGAGCGCCATGACAAACGAGATCAATCTTCTGAACGCCTTCATTTTTTATGTCCCTTTTCCCCGAGGGGAACTGTCGGTTTATCGGTCAGAACTTCAGGGTT
>JAFTEP010000167.1 GCA_017453605.1 Clostridia bacterium | reverse complement strand
ATATACTTATAGTTTTCCTGTTACATCAGGTTACTGCCGGGATTGAGTTCTATCATCCAAAAACCTCCTTGATGAATAGATGTATACAATTATACCACAAGATCGGAATTTGTCAATACCACAAACCAACTTTTTTGGTGTTTCAGTGCGCTCGGATTTCGCTTTGACAAGCCCGGACATTCAACAAGGCCTCATTTTTGCCCCTCATCTCTCACTCGGAGAAAAGAATTGCCCGTCCGGGCCTTTTGGCTCGGACGGGCAGGAAACGCGTTTTTTGTGTGCGATTACGGATTGCCCCAAATGATGTCGTTGCTGGAATTGTTAGCGGGATCACCGTCGGAAATGTTAAGCATGGAGACTTCGAGAGAGATCATCACAAGTTCCATTTCGGGTGCTTCAAACTTTTTCATGTTCATTTCTCCTTTCAATCCAATCAACCGGTAACGGTCGTGCTCGAGCCGTCGCAGCTGATGTAGAAGTCTCTTGCGTTGCCCCAAACGGTGGTGCCGTCGGGAGTCTTCCAGAACGCGGTCACGGTGACCTTGACGTCAGACATCACGGGGATGTTGGTCAGCTTAGCGAAAGTGATGTAAGCAGAATCATCGGTAGTGCTGATCTGGGAAGCGGTCTTGGAAACGCCGCTCTCCATAACGGAAGAGTAGACGTTGCTGAGTTCCTTGACAACGCTCCAGTTATTGCCCTGATCGGTGCATTCGACCTTGAAGCCGACGCTCTGATAAGCGAGGCAGGCGTCGATGGTGGAGAGGAAGCGAACGGTGTTGTCGGTGGTGGAAGCCTGAGCGTAGACGTTCATGACCTTCTCGTCGACGAACTTGGGCTCGGCAGCACCGGTGGTGCCGTCATAAACGGTGCCGAAGGTGTCGTCAGTGTACCAGCCGGCGAACTTCTTGCCGGTCTCTGCGGGAGCGGTCCAAGCGGCGGGATCGGTCTCGGTGCCCTTGAAGTCGCCAACGTCGTATCCGCCACCGTTCACATGGATGGTACCGGGAACGACGACGATGTCATTGGTAAGATACTGGAGAGCGTAGTTGTTGGCGGACAGAACCGTGAAAGAGATGGTGTAGTCGCCGGGAGCAGCATCCGCAGGAATGTCAAATCTCAGAGTAAGGATCTTTCCATCGGTGGTGAAGTCAGTCTGATCACCGGTATCTTCATCTTCAATCGTAGACTCAACAACGATATTCGGGGTAGAAGCGGTACCGGTCCTGATAATACCGGTGGCAGCCGTGCAGTTCTTATAAGTTATTCCGGCCTGGAAATCTCTCTGAAGCTGCATAGCAAAGAAACCGGGGTTGTTCACAACGCTGACCGTAAGCGACACACTGGTAGCTCCGGGATCGCAGCTTGTGCTCGAGACGACGATCTGGAATTCGCCTTCCGCAAAGACCGCAGGTACGACGGCAATTACCATTACCGCGCAGAGTAAAAGCGCCAAAAGTTTTTTCATTGTTTTTTTCCTTTCTGAACAATGTATTTTTGTGTATTTCTCGGATGGCTGTGAAGCGCTCCGATAAAACGGATAGTTATTTGCCGTTTTCGCGGCGGAGCCTTAAGAAGAGTCACGGTAAGAGGAAACGGGGCTCAACGCACCTTTTCGACGTACCTGACAGATCCCAGATGCAGCAAACAACGATCTCTTTGGCATTGTCTAAGTTATTTTACACCTAAAATTGCGCCTTGTCTATAGGTTTTTAAAAACTAATGAAATTTCGGCGATTTGACCAAAAAAAAGAAGCTTTGTTTGTGCAACTTCTACAAAAAAATGTAAGTTTTCAAAATTATAAACAAATCTAAACTGTTCTGAAACGTCTTTTGAGAAGCCCAATAAAGGTCTTATCGCCGAAAAAGCGCGGATTTTTACCGATTTTTGTGTTTTCCGTCTTTTTTCGACAACAAAATGAAGATCAAAACCTGAAACAACTTCTTTCAAAACCCTCGCCTCCCGCCGATCCCGCGCAAAGCCGGACGGCGAAAAATCCGGCTGATCTTGGACGGATGCAAAAATCAGCCGAAAAAAGACGTTGACTTTTTTTGAAATTTGGGGTATAATCAATCTGTAAGCCCAAATTGAAGCGGGAGGGTCAAAAAATGGATTACATAAGCCGTCATCTGGAAGAAAAAGTGATCTCTTTATCAAAATCATATTGTGCAATCTTAGTGACCGGACCGCGTCAGTCGGGAAAGACCACAATGTTGAAGATGCTTGCCGAAAAAGAACAAGCGCACAGAGAATACGTCACTCTCGACGACTTATCGGTGCGCGAAACCGCCAAGAACGACCCCGATCTGTTCCTGCAGCTTCATAAACCTCCGCTGCTGATCGACGAGGTTCACTACGCACCCGAACTATTTACATATATAAAAATATTGATCGATAAAAACGGAAACCCCGGCGATTTCTGGATGACCGGCTCGCAGATTTTCAGATTGATGCGCGGAGTGAGAGAGTCGCTCGCCGGACGCGTGGCGCTGTTGAATATGTCTCCGCTGTCTCAGCGGGAGATCGACGGCAGACCCGTCCTTCCGTTTTCTCCCGATACGGACGTTCTTTCAGCCGAAATCAAAAGGATCGGGCCGGTGAGCGCTCCTGAGATATACCGTCGGCTTTGGACCGGCAGTATGCCGGGAATCGTCAGCGGACTTTTCCCGGACCGGGAGATATTTTATTCCTCATATATTTCGACCTATATCGAGCGCGACGTCCGGGAGCTCTCGGGAAGCATAGACGCTCTGAAATTCAACCGTTTTGTCACCGCCGCCGCGGCAAGAGCATCGCAGATGCTCAATTACAGCGCTCTCGCCGAGGACGCCGACGTCGACGTCCAGACGGCAAAAGCCTGGATGGACATACTTGAAACGCTCGGGATCGTTTTTATGCTTCACCCTTATTCGAACAACGTTCTGAAGCGAACGGTCAAAACGCCGAAAATCTATTTTTACGATACAGGGCTGGTCTGTTATCTGACAAAATGGTCTTCACCGGAAACCGCCGAAAGAGGCGCGATGAACGGAGCGCTGCTTGAAAACTACGTTGTATCGGAGATAATGAAGAGTTATCAGGGAGCCGGAAAACAGCCTTTTTTATACTATTACCGCGACAAAGACGCAAAGGAGATCGACGTCATAATCGAATCCGACGGCAAGCTGTGTCCGGTCGAGATCAAAAAGACCGCCCTGCCTGACAAACGAATAGTCAGGACTTTCGGAGTACTTGAAAAATCGCCTCTCGAGATCGGCACCGGCGCCGTCCTCTGCCTGGCGGAGACTCTCGGCGCGTTCGACAGAAACAATCTCATCGTCCCGATCTGGTTGATCTGAGATCGCACGGAGCGTCGCCGCAGTGCCGGGATCAAGAGCCATCGCGCTGAACGGTTGATTTTCAATCTCCGCGGCCAATTATCCAAAAAGCCGGCGGGAAATCTAAAAAATCGCAGGAGAACAGAGGTCAGATACATGGACAGATTCGAGCTTGTGAGCGAATTTTCGCCGACCGGAGATCAGCCGGCGGCAATAGAGGCGCTGAGCGAGGGGCTTGAAAACGGTCTCAAGGAGCAGGTGCTATTGGGCGTGACCGGATCGGGCAAGACCTTCACGATCGCCAACGTGATAAAGAACGCCAACCGGCCGACGCTCGTGCTGGCGCACAACAAGACGCTCGCGGGACAGCTCTACACGGAACTGAAGGAGTTCTTCCCCAACAACGCGGTCGAATACTTCGTGAGCTACTACGACTACTATCAGCCGGAAGCGTATATACCGGGAAAAGACCTGTATATAGAAAAGGATTCCGCAATAAACGACGACATAGACCGGATGCGCCACAGCGCGACCTCGGCTCTGTTCGAGAGGCGCGACGTGATCGTCGTGGCGAGCGTGTCCTGCATCTACACCCTCGGCGACCCGGAGGAATACAAGGGAATGGTGCTGTCTCTGAGACCGGGGATGCAGATGAGCATTTCGGATCTCACGAAAGCGCTCGTCGGGATGCAGTTCGAGAGAAACGATTTCGCTCTCGAACGCGGCAAATTCCGCGTCAGGGGCGACACCGTGGACATCCTCTCGGCGGGAGCCGAGGAGGACGCCGTGAGAGTGGAGTTCTTCGGCGACGAGATCGACAGGATCCTCGGGGTCCACGCGCTGACCGGACAGATAAGATACAAGCTCAACCACGCGGCGATCTATCCCGCCTCCCACTACGTCAGCTCGCTCGAGAAGAGAGAGCAGGCGATTTTGAGGATCAAAAAAGAGCTCGAGGAACGCAGGAATTATTTTCTCTCCGAAGGAAAGCTCCTTGAAGCTCAGAGGCTCGACGAGAGAGTGAAATACGACATCGAGATGCTCAGCGAGATCGGATACTGTCCGGGGATAGAGAACTATTCGGCGGTCTTCGCCGGAAAGGCGCCGGGCAGCACTCCGTTCACGCTTTTGGACTTCTTCCCGAAGGATTTTCTGCTCGTCGTAGACGAGAGCCACGCGACGATCCCGCAGGTCAGGGGAATGAGCGCCGGAGATCACGCGAGAAAGAAAAATCTCGTCGACTACGGCTTCAGACTGCCGAGCGCGTTCGACAACAGGCCGCTGACCTTCGAGGAATTCGACTCCAAGCTCGGACAGATCATCTATATGAGCGCGACTCCGGCACAGTTCGAGCTCGACAGAGCGGATCAGGTCGTTCAGCAGCTCATCCGTCCGACGGGACTGACGGATCCCGAGATCAGCGTCAGAAAGATCGAGGGACAGATCGACGATCTGATAGGAGAGATCAACGCCAACACCGAAAAGGGACAAAGGACGCTCGTCATCACCCTGACCAAAAAGATGGCGGAGGATCTGACGGACCACCTTGCCTCTAACGGGATCAGAGTCAGATACATCCATCACGCGACGGAGACGATGGAGCGCGCGGAGCTGTTGAGAAAGCTCAGGGAGGGCGACTTTGACGTTCTCGTCGGGATCAACCTTCTGAGAGAGGGAATAGACCTGCCGGAGGTGTCGCTGATCGCGATCTTGGACGCCGACAAGGAGGGCTTTTTGAGATCGGAGCGCTCGCTTATACAGATAATAGGAAGAGCGGCGCGCCACGTCGACGGCAGGGTCATCATGTACGCGGACGAAATAACCGACTCGATGAAAGCGGCGATAGACGAAACGAAGAGGCGCCGCGAGATACAGACGAGATTCAACCTCGAGCACGGGATCACGCCCCATTCGGTCGCGAGCGGCATAAAGAAACTTGCGCAGACGAAAGAACAGCTCGACGAAGACGAGCGAGACGCCGCGCAGAGAGCGGAAGAAGAGGAAGAGTCTATCGAGGAGCTGACCGCGAGAATGAAAGACGCCGCCGACGCGCTCGACTTCGAGCTCGCGGCGCAGCTGAGAGATAAGATAAGAGCAATTATCAAATCAAAAAGTTGATCGTGAGTTT
>JAFTEP010000166.1 GCA_017453605.1 Clostridia bacterium | reverse complement strand
TGAATCCGGAGTGCAGGGTATATATGAACGAAGATTCGATAAAACTCTTCAGGAAAAACGCCGTTCTGATCCGGGGCGTTTTCGACACCTCCGCGGAGGCTTTCGCGAGAGAATACGGTCTGAGATTCCTGCACACGGACGTGGAACTCGCCAGAGACGGCGACTACTTCACGAGCGCCGGGATCGACGTGATAACTTTGAGATTCTGCGACGACGGGAGCGCGTATATAAATCAGGAAAACTACTGCCAGGGAAGCTCCGCGGGAAGCAGCGGCGGAGGAGAGATAAACGTCGGTCTGCCGGGAGATTTCTATATGACAAAAACCCCGAAAAACGTGGCGGATATGTGCTGGGGGAACTGCAGGGAAGAGATCTTGAAAAGAGGAAAACTCGCCGAAGCGATGAAAAAAGCCAAAGAGAAAAAGGGATTTCTTCTCAGATTCAAAGCTTGACAAACAAAAAAGGAGGACTTTGACCATGAAAAAACTGTTGTGCGCTATCCTTGCGCTCACCGTCATTCTGAGCGCCTTTTTACTCACCGCCTGCGAGGAAAGCTCCGGCGGAGGCGGAGGAAGCTCGAGAAAGGGCGGAGTGAAGATAACAAAGACCGAAGCGTCAAAGGTCAAATACGAAGAATTCGACAACGGTCTTATCAGCCTGAAAGTCCCCAAGGGCTGGAAAGTAGAAGTCCCGTCGCAGGTCGACGGAGACTACGTCCACTACTGCTTCAAAGCCTACGATCCGTCCGACAGAAACTACACCTTCACCTTCAACCTGAAGCTCGAGGGCTTCACCAAGAGCGCGAAGGCGAAAAGCGTCTATTCCTCGCTCTATCCCGACTCGAGCTACGCGCTCCTTGACGCGATAGATCCGCAGACGACAGAGGCGTTCTACAAGGTCTGGGGACACAACGCCGAGGTCGCAAACGAGATGACGTTCGGCGGCGACTATTTCGAGACGCTCGAGGGCTTCACGCTGATCGAGAACCTCGGCAGTCTCGATTTCGGCGGAGACGTGCTGAGAGCGACCTTCAAGAACGGCAAGGGAGACCTTCTTCAGGGACTTTTCACCGCGACGGTGTACGACGCCGGAGAATACTATATGTACGGTGCGGATCTCGCCCCGCTGGTCGTCTATCACACGATCATGATGTTCGCGCCGGACGACGAATTCGTCAACTGGCAGGAGATATATTCAAACTGCATCGGCTCGCTCGAATTCAGCGAAAAGTTCATGCGCGGCTTCAACGAGCAGGAGAACGCGATCGTTTCTTCCATCAAGGCAAACCAGGCGATCTACGATTCGACGTCGGATATGATAATGGATTCGTGGAACAAGAGGAACGCTTCCTACGATATAACCAGCCAGAAGCGCAGCGACGCGACTCTCGGCTACGAGAGGGTGTACGATACAGAGACCGGGGAGGTCTACAGAGCCTACAACGGCTTCACCGACGACTACAGCGGCTCGCGTTACAAGAGCGTGACCGACGATATGTACACCGAAAAGATCAGCGGATATATCGAAAAATAAAAAATCGAAAAATTCGCAAAAATATTTGAAACAGAGAGATATTTTCATAGGACCGCTTCTATTCTGCCGTAATCACGGCAGAATAGATTTTTTGAGACTTGAGGTTCATCGGACCTTGTGTTATAATCTCTTAAACTAAACGGAAAGGCAAAAATCCGGGCAGAATCTTTTAAGTAAAGGAGAACAGTCATGAAAAACTTCGATTCAAAAGGCTTCACGGTCAGGACGGGAGACAAGGGCAAGAAGTGGGTGCTGATCGCCGTTATCGCGGTGTTGGCGCTGATACTTATCACGTCCTGCTTCGTGGTCGTGCCGGCGGGTCACACGGGCGTGGTCGTCACGCTCGGCAAGGTGGATTCCGGCATCCTTCAGGAAGGCTTCCACTTCAAGCTGCCCTTCGTGCAGGAGGTAGTTTGCATCTCCAACAAGATCCAGGTGCAGGAAGTCAGCGCGGACGCTGTCAGCAAGGACCTCCAGCAGGTCCTGAGCTCGATTGCGGTCAACTACAGAGTGGCGCTCGACCAGAGCGCGAAGATCTATCAGAACGTCGGCGACAAATACTCCGAGATCATCCTTCTCCCGGCGATCCAGGAGAGCATGAAGGCGGTCACCGCGCAGTACACCGCGGAGGAGCTCATCACCAAGCGCTCCCAGATAGGCGAAGAGGTCAAGACCGGGCTCGAGCACAAGGTCGAGGAATACGGCATCAAGATCGAGAAATTCAACATAGTCAACTTCTCGTTCTCCAAGGAATTCACCGCCGCGATAGAAGCAAAGCAGGTCGCGGAGCAGAACCTCACCAAGACCAGGACCGAGCAGGAGCAGGCGCTCGTGATCGCGGAGGCGGAAGCAAAGAAGAAGGTCATCGCCGCGGAAGCCGAAGCAAAGGCGATCCTCGAAAAGGCGAACGCGGACGCGGAGGCGAACAGAGTGATCTCCGAATCCATCGACGACAATCTGCTCGACTATCTGAAGATCGAAAAATGGGACGGCAAGCTGCCGCTCGTCCAGGGCTCCGACGGCAACATCATCGACCTCGCGTCCCTCAAGGAAGCAAAAGAATCCGAGTGACTCCCCTCTCCTCTCCCCGCCGATGACCGGCGGGGAGAGGCAAAACCTTAAAAAGCCTTCAGACGAATGAGGAAAAAAATGAGAACGGATCTTCTTACGCTCGACGAAGCGCGCGAAATGCAGGCAAAAAAGCAAAAACGCGCGATAAAAAAATTTCTTCGCTTCGTTGTCGCGGCGATAATAATTTATCTTCTCTTTTATTTCACCTCCGATTATCTGACGCGCTATAAAAAGCTCTATTTTCTCTTTGTCATCATTATCCTCTGGGGGATCATGAACTCGAAGATCTACCGCTTTCTGCAGAGAAAAGAGTTTTCGGGCAAAGTGGTCTACAGCAATATCATCGTGACTTTCTATAAAACGCACCTCTCCCACCAGCCCGGCGTCGGAACTCAGTCGGGAGACATGAAAAAACTCATAATAGCCGTACAAAATGAAGACGGGAAAAAGGTCAAAAGGACCGTAGGCTATCTGAAATCCTGGGAAGAATATTTGCCGGGGGACGAAGTGGTTTTGCTGAGGTTCGTTTCCCAGCCGATAAGGGTAAAAAAACACGGGGAAGAATAATGAAAAAATTTATTTTCGCAGCGCTTGTGATCGCGCTTATCGCGTCTTTTTGCGCCTGCGCCGCACAGAACGTTCAGACAGCGAAGACCGGAGCCGTGACAAAAGAAACCGTCAGCACCGCCGCGACCACTGCACAGACTACGGATGCGGCAGAGACAAAAGAAGAAGACGGGAACCGGCTTCTTTACAAAAAAACTCAGTGGAGCCCAAACGGATCGGTGATAACGACCTACGAATACGACGGCTCTGGAAACGTGACCTTAGAACTGTCGCGTTCAGGCAGCGCCCAAACGAGACGGGAGAACACCTACGACAACAACGGGAACTTGATATCGTGCCACGTCAAACAAGGCGGGTCGGAATATACTAATATAGCCGAATATAACGAAAACGGCAAAGTTATAAAATCATACTATCTCGAAACGCCGGACGAGTATATTCTGTCAGAGTACAATGAAGACGGGACGAACGCAAAGAGGACCGCCTATAAAGACGGCGCGATATTATACGAACTATTCTACACTTACAACGAAGACGGCACGATCACTATTGTGTCACAATCGGGAAACTCCGTCACCGAGGAAGCTCTTTACAGCAAGACGGAAAAGCCGATCAGGATCTCTTCTTCAAGCGGGATGTCAAGAGAATACGAATACGATCAGTTCGACAACGAAACGAAGATAAGTTATACCTTTCAGGACGGCAGCGTGACGACGGTCGAGTATACTTACGAATACGACGGCGAAGGCAGGATCGTCAAACAGACCAACAAGATCAGTACCGACGGAGAATTATACACTACCGTGTTTGAATACGGGGATAATGGAGAGCTTGCTCACACGATCACGACAAACTCTCTCGGAGTGAAGACCGAAGAGGTCGATTATGAATACAAACTCTTCCCGAAAGACTGAGAAGAATAGACTAAAGGCAATGATTTTTGCGCTGGCGATCGTCTGCGCGGCCGTGACGGCTCTGTCAGGCTGTAAAACATATCGTGACAGCGCCGTCAGCGCCGGAGAGATAACGTCGGCAGAGAGCTCCGGGTCGGTCCAAGCGACGGAAGAAGCCGGATGGACCGAACTCGGGAATCCTCTTGAAATACGCACCTCGGCAAGCTCTTTTGCAAGATTCCCGCAGGACCTTATCGTCTTCGACGGCGCACTTCATATCTGCTACGGCGAATGGGATAATAACGTCGGCCCGGTCGCCATGCTGAGATACGACTTCTCTCAGGAAAGATGGATCAACGGCGGTGTTTTACCGGAAGAAAGCATCGAAAAATTTTACGTTATCGACGGCGTTCTGACCTGCACCGGGATGGACGCGACCGGGGACTGGTCTTACGGGAATTACTACACATTTTCGGAAAGCGGCTGGATCTCTCACAAAGTGATCCCGGGAGGAGTGCACGTTTTTGACGTCGCGCGTTGTCAGGACGGCCTGATCTTCGGGATAGGCACCAACGCAAATAAAGACTGCGCCGTGTTTATCGGCGACGACGGAACCGCGAAGACCCTGTCATTTGTTTATTCAGACGGGAACACGCCGGATTACAGCAGCTTCGGTACTTTTGAAAACTACAGATGCTTCTGCGTTTTTTCGCTCGGCGGTGAAGTCTACGCGCTGAGGAATCGGGACGTTTACAGATACGACGGCGAAAAGTTCGTTTTCTTCACGCACTGGACGGGATTAACATACATAGATCCGTTCGGCGCTCGGACGACAAATAACACAAAGAACAAAGCATATTTCGGCAACAGCGTTTACTTCGCGTTCGGCGCGCTCTACAAAGCTTACGGCGATGCGAAGATCGAATACCTTCCCCTGCCGTACGAAGCGAGCGTCACCGACGTTTACGTCGACAGAGACCGGCTGTACGTTCTCGCCGCAAAAGAGGAAGGTGAAGGATACGTGAGCACCGTTTTGGAATACGCCGACGGAGAGTTTATCAAGATCGCAGAATACACCGGGAAAGCCCCGGCTATAAGCCTCGCGGCCGACGGAAACGATCTGTATATCGGTCTCGGCAGGAAAAACTGCTCGGACAGCGGACTTATATTAAAATACGGGGTCGAGTGAAGAATAATGAAAAACGTAAGCAGGCCGGAATTGCCGAAGGCGCTGAAAAGAAAGCGGGCGCGGCGAATCATATTAAGGCTTCTCGCGTTTTTTGCGCTCTCGGCGGCGCTTTTTGCCGTACTGTACTTTTGGGGAGAATCGCTCTTCCCTTTCGGTGAAAAACATCATACCGCGAGAAAAGTGTTTTACACCGCTCTTATGCTGCTGCCGTTTTTTATCTGCAGAGTTCCCTTCAAGTTTATTGATTCATCCTGGAGCGGAACGGTGGTCCGGGTGGACGTCGATCAGGGAGTCAGCTCTTATCTGGAAATGGGACAGACGGAGCCTTATTGGAAAATGAGGGTCGTTCTGACCGTTGAAAAAAGCAACGGGAAACTGATAAAACGGACCGCCAGATCTTTCGGTGAAATAATGCGCTACGCGCATATTCCCACGCCGGGAAAGATCGAATACCACGCGGAAGAGTTCTCCGTGGGAGACAAGGTGCATAAATACTATCTCTTTGAGTATCTCTTCGTTTCAAATCTGAAAAAAGCGGACAGGAAAAGATGTATCGAGTGCGGATCGACAAACGGTTTAGAGGACAAAAACTGCTGGTCGTGCGGATCGGCGCTGATAGAGTTGAACGGAGAATGATATGAAATTTCCGAAAATGAAACATCCGTGGCTTTGTCAGACGCTTTTATACTTACCTGGGCTTTTGATGTTCATCTGGCTTTTTATCCTGATCTTTTTTGATCCCGTCTCTTCGGCTTTGCCTTCGATCCAGCAGATCGCGATCCTTCTTGCCTTAGGCGTCTTTTCAGTCTGGTATTTATTTCATAATTATCTTCTTTTTTTGATCGCCGACGCCCGCTTTTACGAGATCCATTCCTGGCAGCGTGACAGACTTGAATACCGCTCGAATATAAACGGGCTTGATAAAGATATTGCCCTGTCGCGCATAATAAGACGCTGTAAACTCCTGCGCTGGAAAATAAAAGATGTTCCCGACGGAGAATTCACGGTATGTTTTAAGCACGCTTACTCCGTAACAAAGTTTTATTCTTCGATCGAAAAACGGATCGCCGTATGCAAAACCGGACGTCTGACAGTCAAAAATTACACACTTCTTCTCGGGCGGGCGCGCGCTCTTCTTGAAAGAATGCCTGACGGCGATCCGCCCTTCAAATCTATAGAAGTCAGGATCTCTCCGCGGGCGCACGCAAATCTGATCGTGATACTCGCGGACAACGTCGACGAAGACGTGAAAACAAAAGCGCGGGATCTGCCCGTGAATAAAGACGAGAGATGCGTTCTGCCCTGCGTCGCGGAATGCACGACCGGATCATACTATATGAACGGCCGATCGAAGGATTTCTTTGTCGGTGTAACGGGGCGTCCGGCGCAGAATTACGCCCGATCCATGGCGCGCAGACTGGTGTTCGGACACGGACTGCCGAGAGCTGACCGCGAAAAACTTCCTCCGTTTGAAAAAATGGATATCCTTGAAAAGAGCCTTTGGGAATTCATAAGGGAAACGAAAAAAGGGTTGAAAACCAAAATGAGCGCCGAAGAAGCGGAATCGGTCAGGATGCTCAAACGGATGAAAAACTGCCAGATCCGCATCGGCGAACACGCCGTCTACTGCAAGACAAACGACCGTCTTGCGGCATGGGGCTTTATAAGGGACAGCGAGAACGACAAAGCGATCGGGCTTTCACCGGGCGGCGTCTGGTACTATCGCAAGGATTCGCTGAAGGGCGTCCCGGGCTTCGCGGACGATTTCAGCAAGCGGAAAATGACGCCCCGGCAGATAGCCGAAGTCGACGAAGCGATCCGCCGCGCGCTTACGGACGCGGGATATACGATCAAAGACGAAAAAGAGGAATAAAGGCGCAAAAAAACCGGTCGGGCGACCTTTTGGATCGTCCGACCGATATGTTTTGAAGATAATCTTATTTGATCTCGACAGAAGCGCCGGCGGCGGTGAGCTTCGCCTTGAGTTCGTCGGCTTCCGCCTTGGAGACGTTCTCCTTGACGGGCTTCGGAGCGCCTTCGACAAGGTCCTTGGCGTCCTTGAGTCCGAGACCGGTGATCTCTCTGATCGCCTTGATGACGTCGAGCTTCTTCTCGCCGAAGGAAGCGAGGATGACGGTGAACTCGGTCTGTTCTTCCGCTGCGGGAGCGGCGCCGGCGGCGGGAGCCGCGCCTGCCACTGCGACGGGAGCCGCGGTGACGCCGAAGGTCTCTTCGAGAGCCTTCACGAGGTCAGCCATTTCCAGAATGGTGAGACCCTTGATTTCTTCGAGTAAAGCGTTGATCTTTTCAGCAGCCATTTTTGTTATTACCTTTCTTTAGTTAATTATAGATTTTTTTCTTCTTGCGGTCAGAATGAATCATTCAGCCGCGGGAGCCTCTGCGGGAGCTTCGGCTGATTCTGCGGGAGCCTCTGCGGGAGCCTCGCCGCTCTTGTCGATGATCGCCTGGAGAGCATACGCCAGCTTGTAGAGCGGCGACTGCATACCCATCATGATCTTGCAGATGAGGGTCTCCTTCGAGGGGATCTCCGCGAGACGGACCACGCCCGCTTCGTCGAGAACGTTGCCGTCGACGAAACCGCCCTTGATAGAGAAGGTCTCGATCTTGTCGGCGTATTCCTTGACGATCTTTGCGGCGGCGACGGGATCGCTCGCGCAAGTGGCGATCGCGTTCATTCCGGTCAGATGGGCTTTGAGTTCACCGTAGCCCGCTTTCTCGCAGGCGAGACCTGTCATGGAGTTCTTGTAGACCTTATACTCCACGCCCGCCTGTCTCAGCTTGGTCCTGAGAGCGGTGTCCTGCTCGACGGTAATGCCCGCGTAGCTGACGATGACGCCCGCCTGAGCGTTCCTGATCCTCTCGGCGAGGGCCTCTGTCTGGGCCATCTTCTGCTCAAGAATCTTTGCACTCGGCATTTAACATTTCACCTCCGTGTAGATTTGCCGGCAACAGGAAAATGCCCTTTTACCGCTGTCGATAAAAGGGCATCATAACACTTATTATGAATTTGCGCTTTCCTCGACAGGCGAATTTGAAAAAGCAAAAAGCTTTTACCTGTTGTCTTAGGTAACAGACGGGATTATATCACAACGCTCCGCGTCTGTCAAGCATTTTTTTAATTTTTTTTAACAGATCAGTTGCCGTACTTGACGTAGTTGATCTTCACGCCGGGGCCCATCGTGGAAGCCGCGACGCAGCTCTTGATGTACTGACCTTTGAGAGCGGCGGGACGGGCCTTGACGACGGCGCCGATGAGGGTCTCGAAGTTCTCGGTGAGTTTCTCTGCTCCGAAGGACGCCTTGCCGATGGGGCAGTGGATGATGTTGGTCTTGTCGAGACGGTATTCGATCTTACCGGCTTTGGCTTCCTGGACGGCCTTGGCGACGTCGGGAGTGACGGTGCCGGCCTTGGGGTTAGGCATCAAGCCCTTGGGTCCGAGGACTTTACCGAGACGTCCGATGACGCCCATCATATCGGGAGAAGCGATGACGATGTCGAAATCGAACCAGTTCTCCTGCTGGATCTTCGCGACCAGATCCTCGGCTCCGACGAAGTCGCTTCCGGCTTCCTCAGCGGCCTTGGCCTTGTCGCCCTTGGCGAAAACGAGGGTGCGGACGGTCTTGCCGGTGCCGTTGGGAAGGACCACGGCGCCTCTGACCTGCTGATCCGCGTGCCTGGAGTCGACGCCCAGACGGATGTGGATCTCGACGGTCTC
>JAFTEP010000165.1 GCA_017453605.1 Clostridia bacterium | reverse complement strand
TCGGAGTCGAACCAACAACCTGCTGATTACAAATCAGCTGCTCTGCCATTGAGCCACACCAGCACAGTCCGATATCTCCGGTCATCACCGGACACTCACATATTGTATCACGGCGAATTCTCTTTGTCAACACCTTTTTTTCGGCGCCTTTCAAATCCGCTTTCGCTTGCAAACTACCCATATATGCTGTATAATTATTCCCGAAATCAGGAAATGCCGGGAGGGAGAATATGAAAGACGGTCTGACAAGATCGGGCGCGGTGCGAAACCCGTCCGTCGACCTTTTGAAAGTGATCGCGTTTTTCCTCGTCGTGACCGTTCACTTTACCGCGCAGATCGGTATTCGTGACGAGATCCACGTCGGCCGCGCGATGTTCGCGCTCGACGTTCTTTACGCGTTCGGAAACACGTGCGTCGCTCTCTTCCTCATGGCGACCGGATGGGTGATGACGAACAAGAAGCTGTCCGGCAAGTACTACAAGGGTCTCATCCGCATTTCAGTAATCTACGTTTTGTGCAGTATCTTCTGCACCGCGTGCAAAGTCATATTCTACGCCTACCCGAACACCGTTTCGATGTACATCAAGCAGATTCTGCACTTCGAGGGCAGCGACTACGCGTGGTACGTCGAGATGTACGTCTGTCTTTTCCTTCTCATTCCGTTCCTCAACGCCGCGTATCACGCGCTCGACACGAGAAAGAAAAAGACCGTCCTGATCCTGACGATGCTCGTTCTGACCGCGATCCCCGGCGTTCTCAATACGTTCAATCTGTCCGATCCGTCGTGGTGGGCGTCGCCCGTTTCGTCAAATCAGTTTTCAAAGATCTTCCCGACGTTCTTCACGTCGATGTACCCCGTGACGTATTTCTTCATCGGCTCGTATCTGCGCGAGTTCCCGCCGAAGATCAAAAAGATATGGCTTTTCCTCATGTGGATCGGTTTCGGTCTGTTCGGAGGCGCGTACAACTTCTGGCGTTTTCACGGAGGCAAATTCTTCTGGGGCGAGTTCATGACGAATCCGTCGCTCTTCGTCGTGCTGATCGCCGTGCCGTTCTTCGCGCTCATAACGTCGCTCGATCTTACCCGCCTGCCCGCGTGGATCAAAAAGGCGCTTTCGCTTCTGTCGCGCTGGACGTACGGGGCGTTCCTCGTCGCCGCGATCGTCGATATGCGCTTTTATCCCCATTTCAACGAGTGGTTCGGGAGCATCCCGAAACGCCTTCTCGCGGAGCCGATCGCCGTGCTGACCGTCGCTCTGATCTCCCTTGCGATCTCCGCCGTGATCGACACCCTTTACGTGCTCGCGGAGTCAGGGATCGCGAAACTCGCCGGGCGGCTGAATAAGAACGCCGAAGCCCCGGCGGAGAAGTGAGCCGAGGTGAAGAGATGATACGCAAAGCCGAGAAAAAAGATATAAGCAGGCTGCTCGATCTGCTCTCTCAGGTCCTTGAGATCCACGCGGAGATCCGTCCCGATATTTTCGTCCCGGGGACGACCAAATACGCGGGAGACGATCTTGAGAGAATACTCGAAAACGAAAAGACGCCCGTATTCGTCGCAGAAGAGGACGGAGAAGTCGCGGGCTACGCTTTCTGCGCGATAAGAGAACCGTCGGGAAACGCGAATCTCGTTCCTCACAGGACGCTGTTCGTCGACGACCTTTGCGTCGATGAGAAGAAGCGGGGTTCCGGGATCGGGGAGTCGCTCTTCCGTTTCGTCAAAGAGGAAGCGAAAAAGCTCGGATGCGACGTCGTCGCGCTCGCCGTCTGGGAAGGAAACGGTCCCGCCCGAAGGTTTTACGACAGGATGGGCATGACGCCGCGCGAAACTTTTATGGAACTGTTCCTTTAGTATAACAGCGACGCTGAAAAAATCGGAGGTAATCATGAAAAGCACAATGATCAGAAATCTGGTCCTGACAGCTCTGTTTTTCGCGCTTGGTCTCGTCTTGCCTTTCCTCACCGGGCAGGTTCCCGAGATAGGGAATATGCTCCTCCCGATGCATCTTCCCGTCTTTCTCTGCGCTCTCATCTGCGGATGGAAGTATGCGACTCCTATGGCGTTCGTCCTTCCTTTGATAAGGAGTCTGTTTTTCGGGATGCCGCCGATCTATCCGACCGCCGTCGCCATGGCGTTCGAGCTCGCGGCTTACGCGTTCGTCGCGGGATTCATCTATTTCCTGTTCAAAAAGCAAAGCGTGGAGAAGGTCTACGTCAGCATCATTGCCTCCATGGTCGCCGGCAGGATCGTATGGGGCAGCGTGCAGCTCGTCCTGCTCGGGATCGGAGGGAATCCGTTCACCTGGGAAGCTTTCTGGGCGGGCGCGGTGCTGAAAGCGATCCCCGGGATCGTCATGCTTCTCATCGTCGTTCCCGCCGTGATGCTCACGCTCGACTCACAGAAACTGATCAGATTCCGCCGCGGCTCTTGATTTGTATTGACAAAGCGACGCATGCGTGATAAAATAAAACAAGCGTTTTGTTTTGATTAATAAGAAAGGTTTCTGCCTACGCGTTTTTTATCAGATGATTCCCCGGTAAATTATGAATAAATTTTTACCTCTTTCTATTGTTTTTTTTACGCGATTGTGGTAGAATTTGGGTTACCGGACGGTTTTAACTATAATTATGAATAATATGCGTTTATGCGCTTATTATAAAACTTTTCTTTTTAGGAGGAAGAAATGAAACTTTCGAAAATCCTTGCTTTCATGATCGCGATCATAATGTGTGTTGCGATGTTTGCGGGTTGCGCAAACACCCCCAATACTCATGAGGTCGGCGGGCAGATCATTTACGGAAGCACCACTGAGCTCAGCGGTGACCTCGGCAACGCATGGTGGACCAACAACGCCACCGACAAGGCCATCCGTGACATGATCGACGACTATGACGTAGTCGTTTCCGACCAGGCCGGTGATTTTGTTGAGAACAAGACCGTTGTCAACAAGATCGAGAGCGTTGTGAACGATGACGGAACCAAGACCTTCACCGTTACGATCAACGAAGGCCTGAAGTTCAACAACGGCGATCCGATCACCGCCGCCAACTACGTTGCGTACTACCTCGTAGGTCTGTCTCCCGCCGCTAAAGAGGCCGGCGCGAAGACCACCAGTGCCGCTCAGCAGGTCGTCGGCGGTATCGATTACCAGAACGGCGACGCGAAAGAGATCGCGGGTCTCCGCCTGATCGACGAGTACACCTACTCGATTTCGATCACCGCAGACTTCATCCCCTACTACTTCGACATCACCTACGCTTCTCTGAAGCCCGTTTCCTTCAAGCTCTACGCTCCTTCGTCCCCTGACATCACGGTCAAGGATGACGGCGACGGCGTCTACGTTGACGGCGGCGAGCTGACCAAGGACGAGATCGACGCTTCCCGTTACGTATACGAGGATCGTATCTCCGCCGGTCCGTACACTCTCAAGAAAGTCGACAAGGGCACTCTTACCGCTACCTTGGAGATCAATGAGAACTACGCCGGTAACTTCGAAGGCCAGAAACCCTCTATTAAGACCATCCTTGTCAACAAGGTAGTTACCGAGACCGAGTTTGACTCCCTGAAGACCGGCGCTATCGACTTCCTCGCCGAACTTACCGGCGGCGACGAGGTCAAGCAGGCGCTCGCTCTTGAGGAAGAGGGCAAATTCACGACCATTCACTACGACAGAAACGGCTACGGCAAGATTATGTTCCAGTGCGACTTCGGTCCCACACAGTTCAAAGCAGTCCGTCACGCGATCGCTTACCTGCTTGACAGAAACGAATTCGCTAACCAGTTCTGCGAAGGCTACGGCTCCGTCGTTCACGGTCCGTACGGCATAGCTATGTGGATGTATCAGGATGCTAAGGAAGACCTCAACGACAGACTCAACACCTATTCCTACAACGTTGACGAGGCTATCAAGCTTCTCGAAGAGGACGGATGGGTCCTTGCTGAGGACGGCTCCGAATATAAGGAAGGCATCCGCTATAAGAAGGTCACCGATGAGGAAGCCGGAGACTACGAGCACGTTGTTACTCTCGACAACGGTGACAAACTGATGGCTCTTGAGATCGAATGGTCCTCCTCCGAAAACAACCCCGTATCCGAACTTCTTGCCATCATGCTCGCCAACGGCGAACAGACTGCACAGGCCGGTATGAAGATCAACCAGAACGTTATGTCGTTCGACGACCTTCTCAACTATATGTACCGTGACGCCACCGTTGACGAAAAATACGGTGTCAAGACCTACGGTATGTACAACCTCGCCTCCAACTTCACGGCCGCATACGACCAGTCCTACGCCTTCACGATGGATCCCGAACTCGTCGCTCAGGGTTACAACTCCAACTTCACTGATGACGAGAAACTCGATCAGCTCTCCATGGATATGGTCTACGGCGTCGAGTCCGGCGACAAGGATCAGTATCTGAAGATCTGGGTCGACTTCATCGACGAGTGGAACGACTATCTCCCCGAGATCCCGCTTTACTCCAACGTCTACTACGATATAATGAGCAGCAAGATCAAAGGCCTCGAGTGCAACGCGCTTTGGAGCTTTGAGCAGGCTGTCGTTTACGCGTGGGTCGAGGAATAATCCGGAATTCTCGAATCATTGAGATAAGATGACTGCAGGGGGCTGTTACGGTAGACTCTGTAACAGCCCCCCGCGGTTTATATATTGAAAAAACCGTCATTTTTTGGTGTTTTCAGGACGGCGTGCTCCCGGGCGGCGCAGTGCTGAAAGTGCCAAAATCGGTTTTACTATACAGGAGGGGTGTTCTGTGGGAAAGTACGTCGCTAAAAGGATAGGATATCTGATCCTTGTCTTTTTTATCGTCTCGTTCC
>JAFTEP010000164.1 GCA_017453605.1 Clostridia bacterium | reverse complement strand
TTTCGGCGCGGGCTCCGACGGGATGATCTTCATTTCGCCCTGTTTCGGAGCGGATTTTTCGATGCGCATTTTCAACGCCGACGGAAGCGAGGCGAAAATGTGCGGCAACGGGATAAGATGCGTCGGCAAATACGTCTACGACAAGGGCTACACCGACAAGACGCACCTTCTTATCGACACCCTCTCGGGAGTCAAAACTCTCGATCTTCAGGTCGTGTCGGGAAAAGTGAGGTTTGTCACCGTCGATATGGGAAAGGCCGAAGTTTATGAGGACAAAACTCTTTCTCTTGCGGACGGCAGGATCGAGTGCACTCCCGTTTCGGTCGGCAATCCTCACGCGGTGATCTTCACCGAAGACTCGGAAAACGTCAGGCTCACCGAGATCGGACCGCAGATCGAACACAACGAAGAGTTTCCCGGCGGAGTCAACGCGGAATTTGTCACGCTCGTCGCTCCCGACACCCTGCGCATGAGGGTCTGGGAGAGGGGAAGCGGCGTCACGATGGCGTGCGGCACGGGCGCCTGCGCCTCGGCGGCTGCCGCGGTGAAAAAGGGGCTTTGTCAGCCGGACAGACCGGTCAAAGTCCGCCTCGACGGAGGCGATCTTGAAATCAAGATCTCGCGCGACTACAGCGTCACGATGACAGGACCCGCCCGGACAGTCTACGAAGGAGATACCGATATATGCTGACACCCAACGCACACTACGCCGAATTAAAGGATTCATATTTGTTTTTCAACATCGCCCAGAAGATAAAGGCATATCTATCCTCCCATCCCGGAGAGCGCGTTCTTCGCCTCGGGATCGGCGACGTGTCGCTCCCGCTCTGCAAAGAGGTGATAAAAGCCCTCCACGAAGCGGTCGACGATCAGGCGTCAAAAGAGACTTTCCACGGCTATATGCCCGAGTGCGGAGCGCCATTTTTGAGAGAAACGATCGCCGCGCATTACCTGAAGCGCGGAGTGAAGCTCTCATCCGACGAAGTTTTCGTTTCAAGCGGCGCGAGCGACGAGCTCGGCGATATCCTCGATCTGTTCGACAGATCGAATCAGGCCCTCATCATCGAGCCGGCGTATCCCGCTTACGTCGACGCAAGCGTGATCGCGGGCAGGAAGATCGTTCATCTCCCCTCGGGAGAGGAAAACGGCTTTCTGCCGGGACCCGACGAAAAATATGAGGCGGATCTTATCTATATCTGTTCTCCCAACAACCCGACCGGCGCGGTGTTCGACCGCGAAAGGCTTCAGGCGTGGGTCGATCACGCGAACAAAACGGGCGCCGTGATCCTCTTCGACGCGGCGTACGAGGCGTTCATCGAGGACAGCTCCATCCCTCACAGCATCTTCGAACTCGAGGGAGCCCGGACCTGCGCGATCGAGATCTGCTCGCTCTCAAAGACGGCGGGATTCACCGGAACGCGCCTCGGGTACACCGTCATCCCCAAGGATCTGGTGCGCGGCGGGATGAGCTTGAACGGGATGTGGGTCAGGAACCGCACGACCAAGACCAACGGCGTGTCCTATATCATCCAGAAGGGCGGAGCCGCCGTCTTCACTGACGAGGGACAGAGACAGATAAAGGAAAACATCGCGTTCTACAAAAACAACGCCCGCGTCATAATGCGCGCGCTCGACGAGATCGGCGTGAAGTATTTCGGCGGCAGAAACGCTCCGTATATCTGGCTCAAATGCCCCGGCGAGACCGACAGCTGGAAGTTCTTCGACCGCCTTCTGAACGAGATCCGGGTCGTCGGCACTCCCGGCGCAGGCTTCGGCAAATGCGGCGAGGGCTGGTTCAGGCTCTCTTCCTTCGGCAGCCCCGAGGACACGTCCCTGGCCGCCGAAAGGATAGTCGCTCTCTTCAGTTGAGCCCTTTCTTTAGCTCCGATCCCAATATAAGACCCCAATAACGTCATTTCAGCCCGGAGACTTGATTTTTGTCCCCGGGCTGATTTTGTGTTTTTTTCTTTCGGACCTCAGCCTCCGCCTTTCTCTGCGACCGCCGCGCAGTCGGTCTTTTTTTACGGAGAAAAACTTGCTTTTCCGGCTCATTTTATGTATAATAGCCTTGAAAAAACTGTCTTTATTTAAGGAGGTCGTCATGTTAGGCTCAAATTTCGGATTTCTCGACGGGATATCTTGTCTTGGGGATTACGAATCGCGTTCGATCTGCGCGGAGAACCCCACGGGCGAAAAGGGAAAGGGCGGCATGGCGGTCGGCGGTCCGGCGTCCGCTCCCTCGCGCGAACTCGGGCAGGGCTGGAAGGTCTCGCCCTATCTTGATCTTCAGCCGCACAGCGTGACGACTCTCGCCGATATTTCCGGTGAGGGGGCGATCAGGCATATCTGGATCACCCCGGTCGGAAATCTCCGCTTCTATATCCTCCGCATATACTGGGACGGCAGCGACGTCCCATCCGTCGAGTGCCCCCTCTGCGATTTCTTCGCGGCGGCGCAGATCCCGGGGCTCGACAAGACCGAATTCCATCAGGTGTCGTCTCTCGCCGTCTGCGTCAATCCCCGCTTCGGGCTCAACTGCTACTGGAACATGCCCTTCCGCAAACGCTGCCGGATCACGGTAGAGAACCTCTCGGACAGCAATAAGATGTTCTTCTATCAGGTCGACTATCTTCTCGGGAAACAGCCGGAAAACATGGCGTATTTCCACGCTCAGTTCCGCCGTATGAATCCCGTTCCGTACAAAGAGGCGTTCACCGTCGCCGACGGGATCCGCGGGAAGGGGCAGTACGTCGGCACCTATATGCTCTGGGGCACGAACAACAGCGGCTGGTGGGGCGAGGGAGAGATCAAATTCTACATCGACGGCGACAGGGATTTCCCCACGGTCTGCGGCACCGGCACCGAGGATTATTTCTGCGGCGCCTACGGCTTTTCCGACGGGGGAGCCTACAGGGAGTTTTCCACGCCGTATTCGGGCTTTTCCGTCGTGAAAGGAAACGGCGCTTTCAGCTCTCAGACGAGGTTTTCGATGTACCGCTGGCATATAACCGACCCCGTCTATTTCAAGTCCGACCTCAAAGTCACCATCCAGGCTCTCGGCTGGCGGAGCGAAAACAGGTATCTGCCTTTGCGGGACGACCTTTCCGCAGTCGCCTTCTGGTATCAGGATCGCCCCGCCGTATCCGTCCCCGCGCTTCCCGACCGCGACGGGCTCGAGATCATCTGATCCTCCGATAAAAAAACACGGGTATCCCGACTCTCGCCGCGGATACCCGATTTTGTTGTCTTACTGCCGGTTTTTCAGGAACATAACGTAGTAGATCGGGAGATAGGTGATTTTCCCGCTCTGAGTTACCCGGCGTTCGTTTGAAAGGACGAGGGCTTTTTTGACGTGATAATCCTCGTTGGAAACGAAAGTGCTGAGCGCGCTGTGTACGGTGTAATCCTTGCCGGATTTGACCTTGATCGGCAGAGCTGACAGAGCGTCGTAATCGTCGATCAAAAAGTCCGCCTCTCCCTTTGACCGGTTGTCGTAGTAGAACAGACCGAAGCCGTGCGCGGCAAGCTCGCACGCCACGACGGTCTCGTAGAGCGCACCGAGATTGACGCTGCGCTCGTCGTCGAGTACGGCTCGGATATTCGGGCCGTAAAGGATACCGGTCAGAAGTCCGACGTCGTTGAGATACAGCTTGAGAAGGTTCTTCCCTGACGATTGGATGAGCGGGAACACGGGTGTCGAGATGGCCTGAACGCTCAGCGCTATCCCCGCGCTTATCAGGTATTCGAACTCGTCCTCGTAATCCCCGAAGGTCTTTCCCTTCCTGTTTTCGATGTTCTGCGCGACGACTCTCTTCTTTTTGTTCTCCATATTGGAGGGGATCATATCGTAGATCCGGCGAATCTTTAGTTTGTTATCTTCGCCGTATTTCGACGCGTCCGCGGCGTAATATTCGCGGATCTCGCTCTGTATCTCCCGCACAGAGAGGATGTTTTTACTCGCGATGTAGGCGTTCACCGCGTCGGGAAGCCCTCCGACGAGCAGATATTTGCGGAAGAGATCCATCATTTTTTCATGAAGGGCCTCGTCGAGCGATTCGTTTTCTTCAAATTTCTTCCTCAGGGAAGAAACGGCGAGCTCTCCCACGCCGTTTGCATAAAGAAATTCCTCGAAATCCAGAGGGAACATCCTTATTTTCCGTATGCTTCCCATTGGAATGGAGGTCGTCTGAGACAGAGTCACGCCGAGGAGAGAACCGCTGGCGACGAAGCTGAATCTGCCGTCCTGCGACAGGAATTTAAGGAGAGTCAGCAGGTGGGGATAGGCCTGGATCTCGTCGATGAAGATCAGCGTGTCGCTTTTTTGGTTCATCCTGTCGCCGGCGATCATGCTGACCTGCAGATAGAAGTCCTCGACGGTGCGAACCCCGGCGAACAGTTTTTTGCCTTCAAGATCTTCGATCATGTTGATCTCTATGAAGTTTTTGAAGAGTTTTTTACCGACGACGCGGATTATATAGGTCTTTCCGACCTGACGCGCCCCGTCCACCAGCAGCACCTTGGCGCTGTTCGATCTCAGGTGTTCTTCTATCACCGCTCCGATCTTGCGAAAAAGCATTCCCCGCACCTCCAAAACAACTTTTCAATACTATTATAGACCGTTTTTTTCAACTTTTCAATAGTTTTTTTCGGTCATTTTGCTGACTTTTCAAAACTTGCGCCAAAAAAACTCCGGAGTCCGAAGATCCGGAGTTTTGTGTCACGTTTTGACTTTTTTCACTTTCTCCCGTATATCTCGTTCATGCGGGCGAAGCGCCTGACGTCGAGCGAGCGCATCTGAGAGGCGGTGAGGCGGTATCTCCAGTTGCCGTCGGCTCTGCCCGGTACGTTGATCCTCGTGTCCGCGCCGAAGCCGAGAAGGTCCTGAACGGGGAAGATCACCGTGCGGGCTCTCGACATCATGAGCGTCCTTATCGTCGCGGCGCATCCGTCGGCGGGGTTTCCGAGGTATTCGAGCGCGAGCTTTCTCGTGTTCTCGTCGAGCTCCCACCAGAAGCCGAGAAGAGTGTTGTTGTCGTGAGTCCCCGTGTACGCGAAGACGTTCTCGGGGTAGTTGTGCGGCAGATGCACGTTGCCGGGGTCTCCGTCGAAGCCGAACTGGAAGACCGCCATCCCGGGAAAGCCGCTCTCTTTCAGAAGCCTTCTCGTGTCTTCGTCGCTGACGCCGAGATCCTCCGCGAGGATCATCTTGCCCTTCGCCTCGGCGCTCAGCGCGTCGGTCAGCTTCTTTCCGGGGCCTTTTATCCAGCGGCCCTCTTTTGCGCTCTTTGCTCCCGCCGGTATGCTCCAGTAGGCGCTTATCGCCCTGAAATGGTCTATCCTCACTCCGTCGAACAGGCTCAGAACGTACCCAAGACGCCTTCTCCACCAGCCGAAGCCCGTTTTTTCCATCTCGTCCCAGTCGTAGAGCGGATTGCCCCAGAGCTGCCCGTCCTCGCTGAAATAGTCCGGCGGCACTCCCGCGACGAACGCCGGATCGCCCTTCGGATCGAGCTGGAACTGCTCCGGCGCGCTCAGCACGTCGAGGCTGTTCGAGGAAACGTAGAACGGCAGGTCGCCTATCACCGAGACGCCCTTTTTCAAGGCGTAGGCGTGCAGCGCGTCCCACTGTCTGAAAAATTCGTACTGACTGAAACGCCAGGTGTTCAGAGCCTCGCCTTCGTCTGCGCCGTGGGCGGCCTCTCTTTTTGCCATATAGGCGCAGGTCGCTTCTGTCTCGGGACGCGCCTCAAAGAAGCGCGCGATCTCTTTTTCTCCGCCGAAGCGGGAGGCGGCGAGGGAGATAAACCTTCTGCGTTTCTTTTTGAGTTTCGGTATATCGCACAGATACGGGTCGCTCTCGAGTTGATCTTCAAGCTCGGCTTTTGTGACGAGCCCTCTTAAATATAATTCCTCCGGGTCTATGAAGAGCGGATTGCCTCCGAAAGAGGATGCGGACATATATGGTGAGCCGTGAGAGTCTGTTATCGAGAAGGGGAGGACCTGCCACAGAGAAAAGCCCGCGTCGGCTATGAGGTCGATAAATTCTCTTGCCTCTTTTGAAAAACAGCCGCAGCCGTATTTTCCGGGGAGAGAGAAAACCG
>JAFTEP010000163.1 GCA_017453605.1 Clostridia bacterium | reverse complement strand
GATATGCAGGCGAGGATAATTGAAATCGAATATAAATAAACACGACACGAAAAGCGAGGAACAAACGATGGCAAAAATGTGGGCGGGGCGTTTCTCCGTGCAGACGGACAAGCTCGCCGATGATTTCAACTCTTCAATTTCATTCGACAGCAGGATGTACTCTGAAGATATCCGCGGCTCGATCGCTCACGCCGAAATGCTCGGCGAGACCGGGATCGTCACCCGCGAAGAAGCCGACGCGCTGAAAAAAGGGCTCGAAGGGATATTAGGGGATCTCGACTCGGGAGAATTGAAATTCGATCCCGAATGCGAGGACGTCCACATGTTCGTCGAGCAGGTCCTCACCGAGAGGATCGGAGATCTCGGGAAGAAGCTCCACACCGCCCGCAGCCGCAACGACCAGGTCGCCGTAGATCTCAGGATGTATCTGCGAAGCGAAACGGACGAAGTGACAAAGTCCCTCAAAAAGCTTCTCGCGCTCCTTGCCGACAAGGCTCAGGAAGGCGCGGACGCGATCATGCCCGGCTACACACACCTCCAGCGCGCGCAGCCTGTCACCCTCGGTCAGCACCTTATGGCTTACGCGATGATGTTCATTCGCGACGTCGGACGCCTTGAGGACGCAAAGCGCCGCATGAACGTCTCTCCGCTCGGTTCCTGCGCTCTCGCCGGGACCACCTATCCGACGGACAGAAACGTCACCTCCCGTCTTCTCGGCTTCGATGCCCCCTGCCTCAACAGCATGGACGGCGTCTCCGACAGGGATTTCGCTCTCGAACTGATGAGCGCGCTCAGTATACTTATGATGCACCTTTCGCGCTTCTGCGAGGAGATCATCCTCTGGTCGGGCGTCGAGTTCGGATTCGTCGAGCTCTCCGACGCGTTCACGACCGGCTCGAGCATAATGCCTCAGAAGAAAAACCCCGATATGGCTGAACTCATCCGCGGAAAGACCGGCAGGGTCTACGGCGATCTTGTCACTCTTCTGACCGTGATGAAGGGGCTCCCGCTCGCGTACAACAAGGATATGCAGGAGGACAAGGAGGCCGTTTTCGACGCCTTCGACACCGTCAAAAAGTGCCTCGGAGTGTTCGTCCCGATGCTTTCCGAAGCCCGCTTCAGACCCGAAAGGATGCTCGCCGCCGTTAAGGACGGCTTTATAAACGCCACCGATCTTGCAGATTATCTTGTCGGCAAGGGACTGCCGTTCCGCGCCGCTTACAAGACCGTCGGTCAGATCGTCGCCAGGTGCATCGCCGACGGAAAGGATCTGCAGTCTTTTTCTCTTGACGTTTATAAAGAATATTCGCCCCTATTCGATACCGACCTTTATGAAGCTGTCGATCCGGCCGTCTGCGTCAAAAAGCGCCGTTCCCTCGGCGGCACCGCTCCCGAAAACGTCCTCAAACAGATCGAATACGTCAGATCGTTTCTGAATTAAGGCTATGGAATTCGGCATCTTTTTCGATCACATAAAAAGATCTGCGCGCTCATATTCAGATCACGCGTCAAAGCTTCTTTCACTCTCGCTCGGGATAAGATCGCGGGGCATAAAAGGCGTCACCGTCAACCTCGACAGCTTTTCGGACGACGATCTTTCGGCGCTCAGAGCTTCCGGGCTGAGAATCGACACGGCGTACTGCGTCTGCCGTCTCGTACAGGGAGAGCCGCTCGAAGCGGAGCGCGTCGAGCGCGCGGCGAAGATCGGAGCGAAGTTTTTCATGCTCGTTCCGGGCTTCTATGAGGACGGCGTCGGGGATCTCGATACCGCGCTCAAAAACGCCGCACCGCTGATAATAAAAACAAAAAAGCTCTGTGAGTCGACGGGGCTCGTGTGCTGTATGGAAAACTACGGCGGACGCCTCAGTCCTTATTCGAACGCCGACGAACTCAGAAAGTTCTCCGACGCCTGCGACGGTCTGAAGATCGTTTTCGACTCCGGCAACTTTTTGTATTTCGGTCTTGATCCGAAAGCCGAGTGGGAGAAGATCAGGGAGAGGGTCGTTCACGTCCACGGAAAGGATCTTGCCGCGGCTCCCGGCCCCGGCTCTTCTCTCAGCGTTTCTCCTGTCGGAAGGGTTCTCTGTCCGACAAGTCTCGGCAGGGGAGAGGCAAAAGACTTTCTCGCGTCTTTGTTCGCGTCCGATCCGCCGCTGACAGTTACTCTTGAATGCGACAGGCTCTCGTCGCTCTTTGCTTTCGCCGACGATTCGCTCGCTTTCGCGGCGGGCGCGAAGAATAAAAGAGCGTAGTGCAGATTCCCAGAAATAAAAAAACCGACATTTCTTTATTTATTCAGCAGCGTTTATCCCGTGAAAACGTCCGTTTATTCCAAACAGACGCTGCCGTTGTCTTTTTGTGCTGATATGAAACAGTCAGCAAAATGGAGTTTAATAAATAATAACAGATTTTTCAGGAGGAGAGAAAAAGTGAAAAGGACATTAAGCCTTGTTCTGGCGTTCGTTCTGGTATTCTTGGTTACTCCGGTGAGTTTTCGGGATGTTTCAGCCGAATCCGCTCACACGGTCGTCATCGCATCGAGCGATTTTCAGGGCGACACCGACGCCGACAGCGCTTCGCAGCTTGCGGCGATCCTCGCGAAGGTCAGGGAGGACTATCCGAGCGCGGACGGCTATCTCCACTGCGGCGACTACACCGTGATACTTCAGTATATCGCCTCGCAGAGCGAATCCGGCATCGCCGCGCTCCTGCAGACGATAAACGATTCAGGCCTCGGCATTCCCGCCTCGAACATCGTTCTCGACCAGGGAAATCACGATCCCGTGGGCACGGGCGGTCTGTCGGATTTCGGCGACAACGATCCCGAGAGCGGCAAATACGGCGTCTTCGTTATAAGAGAAGACAACTATATGTGGTTTTCCGGCTATCAGGGCAACGACGGCACACAGATCGTCTCTGAGCACGAACCGACCGTGCAGGACACCGCGCAAAGACTCAGAAGCTACCTTCTCGCGAAGGCCGCCGAGGGCTTCAGCGCGCCGATCTTCGTTCTGAGCCACGTTCCGCTTCACTACTCCATGAGGACCTACGTCTACGGAGATTCGAGATACGCCCACTATCTGACCGACGTTCTCAACGAGGGGGCAGCTCTCGGACTGAACATCGTTTTCCTCTTCGGTCACAACCACTCTCAGGGCTGGGACAACTATCTCGGAGCGTCCTGCGTCTATCTGCCGAGAGGGTCGAAAATGAAGATCTCCGCCTCCGACTCCAACACGAGCTGCGTCGACGTGAACATCGGCTTCACCTATATGAACGCCGGATACACAGGCTATTACCGCACTGACTGCGGCGAAGATATCGACGACACGCTCACCGTGTCGGTGTTCGATATAACGGACGATTCCGTCGAGATCAGAAGATACTCCGCGTCCGGTCAGCACGATCTGAAATCCATCGGCGTCGCCAACGAGAAGATCTTCGGCGGAGTGAGCGAATCGTCTCTCGGGCTTTATTCGCCGAACACTTCTACCGTTCCTTCTCCGCAGACGCTCTATCTCTCTCCCGAGGCGGACCCGGACGCCGTCAGGATCACAAGCCCGGAAGATCTGATCTCGTTCCTTTCGGAATGTGCGGGCGGGAACACCTTTTCGGATAAGCGGGTCGTTCTGACAAACGACATAGTTATAAACTCCGGCGACAGTTCGACATGGGCGTCTTCTCCTCCCTCGGTCAATCTCGCCTCTCTCTACGGCACGAACGGCAGGTTTGCCGGTGTCTTCGACGGGCAGGGACACACCATAAGCGGCCTTTATATCGACAGACTCAGTTCGGCGGGCGCTATGGATGCCATCACCGGAGTCGGCACTGTCGCCTACGGCTCGACAAGCGAGTATGCGAGCGGTTACGCGGCTCTGTTCCCGCGGACCGGAAGCTGCACTATAAGAAATCTTCATATCACAAATTCCTATTTTGCCGGGACCTACGCGACGGGCGCGCTGATCGGCTGCGCGTACGGAGACACGAGCGTCGAGAACGTCCTGATCGACGACAGCGCGGTTTTTGCCACCTATAAGCAGATCGGCAATCCCTCCGGCGGCGACAGCGGTCTTTACGAGAAGCACTGCTCCTCGGGCGGCGTCGTGGGTATGACTAACTCCGACTACACCTTGAATTTCACTAACGTTCTCTATCAGGGCTCGGTCACCGGATTCGGGAGATTCGTCGGCGGTATCTGCGGCAATATGCAAAAAAGCCACCTTGTCCTCGACAGCGTCGGATTCATCGGAAACGTCGTTTCCCGCTACGGGGACGTCTACACCGGGAGCTATCTATATAAAGAAAACTCCGGCGGTCTCATCGGGCGCTTCAGCGACAATATCAACACTTCTTCCGGCGCCGTGATCTCCAAGAGCTTCTTCATCGGAACTCTCAACGCGAACGCTTCTTCCACGACCTCCGGCCTTGTCGCCGGCAGATGCGATATCTGCACGATCTCGGAATTTTACGCCAACACCGGGGCCTATCCGTCTTTCCTCGGTCAGACCAACTGCACAGACAGGAACGCGCTGGCTTACTGCGTTCTGGCCGCAAGGAGCGTTCTTGAGAGCGAGGGAGCCGCCGCGCTGATCGGACTGAACCCCGGCGTCTGGGTGGACAAAGCCGGGATCGGTCCCGTGCTGAGCCTGAATAGCTCTGATCCCGAGCCCGTTTCGGATAAGGTGAGTATAGGCACGGCGGAAGAACTTCTCAGCTTTTTCATCGACTGCAACACGAACGGCCTGAGCTTTGCGGGGAAGACCGTCCTTCTGACCGACGATATCACCTTCAACACCGGCGACAGTTCGGCGTGGGCG
>JAFTEP010000012.1 GCA_017453605.1 Clostridia bacterium | reverse complement strand
TGTTTTTTATCAGCGTTCTTTTATTACCCCAAGTTACGCCCCGTCCCCGCCTCCGGCGATACGATCGATCCGTTTTTTTCGCGGGTCTCCCGCGGAAAAAACACCGCCGACGAGCCCGCGAGGTCGGGCAAGTCCGTGCGCCGAAGGGAAGCGTTCCGCGGCGATAAGCGCGCGAAAACCAAAATCAAAACGCAGTTTTGATTTTGATTAGTAGCTTTCTCTTCTCACGAGCCTTGCGCTCAGCACCGTCCGCGCCGGGGGATTGCCGCCTTCGTCGAGCTCGCCCAGGAGCCTGACCGCGCAGCGGCACATACTTTCCGGCACGTTGTCCACGCTCGTGAGAGTTGGAGTCGTGCAGAGGCAAAGAGAAGAGTTGTTGAAGCCGGTGACAGGCATTTTCAATCCCAGCTTTTCGAGCGCCTTCAGCGCGGCGGCGGCAAGAGTGTCCTCGGAACCGACGACGCAGTCGAAGGGGCTTTCGGCGTACTGCGCCCTGATCGCCTCCGACGCGCTCTCCACGTCCCTTGAAAGCCTGAGCACCGTCCCGCGGACCTCGCCGCAGCCCTCAGTGAAGCCGCCGAGCTTTTCGCCTCCGCTGTAGGTCGAGGCGCCGTGCAGAAAGAGCGGCGCACGGCAGCCGGACGCAATGAGCTGACGCGTCAGTGAACGCGTCGCTTCGCGCTCGGCGCAGACGACGCAGTAGACGTTTTCTAAATCTATCCAGCCGTTTATGATGACGACCGGGACTTTTTTTGCCGCCTCGACGATGTGGCTGTTGTCCTTGTCTTCCTTGAAAGCGGAGCCGATCAGCACGACCGCGTCGACCTTGCGCCTGACGATGTCCGAGAGGCACTTTTTCTTGTTCTGCAGGGAATTGCCCGTGCAGGCGAGGACGGTGTCCTTTCCGTTCTCCCTCAAAAGCGCCTGCACCCTTCCGACAGAAGCGGCGTAGAACGGGTCGGAAAGGTCTGTGCAGAGCACTCCGACCATCCGCATCGTGTTGAGACCGAGACCTCTCGCAAAGGCGTTGGGGACGTATCCCCCCTCGCGCATGACTTCTTTGACCCTTTCGGCGGTCTTCTCGCTGACGGACGGGCTGTTGTTGATGACGCGCGAGACCGTGGCGATGCTGACGCCCGCAAGTTTTGCGACGTCGTATATGTTCACCGTACCACCGCCCCTGTAAGTACTTTCAACATAATGATACACCCGATCGCGGAAAAAATCAAGAGGCTGATTGACATTTTGCAAAATATTTTGTATAATGGCGTCAGCAGAGACCGTACGGCGCGAAAAACAGTTCCGGTTTTTGCGTTCATGAATGTAAACGCTTTCATAAAACGGCAAACGAGGGGATAAAAATGGAAAAGACAAACGGAAAATCGACAGACTCTCTTCCGGCGATAAACGACGTCTTCGGCACTAAGAAAAAGCGTCCGATAAAGGTCGTGCAGTTCGGTCAGGGGAATTTTCTCAGGGCGTTCGCGCTCGATTTTGTCGACCGGATGAACGAAAAAGGGATTTTCGACGGCTCGGTCGCCGTCGTGAAGACTACCGCGAGGGGAGATCTCGAAGATTTCAGGAGACAAAACGGACTATATACCGTCATATACAGAGGCGCGTCGGGAGAGGAAAAAAGGATAATAAGCTGCATAGAAAAAGCCGTCTCCACCTTTGAAGATCCCGCGGAGTTCTTCGCGCTCGCAAAAGAAAAAGACCTGAGATTAATCATCTCAAACACCACGGAGGCGGGGATCGCGCTCGGCGGGAACGATCATTTTTACAGTATGCCGGAGAGCTTTCCGGGAAAGTTGACGAAGCTGTTGTATCTGAGATTCGCCGCGTTCGGCGGGGATCCCGAAAAAGGCGTCTACGTCATCCCCTGCGAGCTTATCGAAAACAACGCCGCGAAGCTCAGGGCCTGCGTGAAAACGCTCACGGAAAACTGGAAGCTCGGAGAAGATTTCAGCCGCTGGATCGACACAGCGTGCTTTTTTTCGGAAACGCTTGTCGACCGCATCGTTTCGGGAAAACCCAAGGAAGCCCTCACGGATTATTCCGACGCGCTCGCCGACGTCTGCGAGCCCTTCGGACTGTGGGTGATAGAGAAAAAGGGAAATATAGAAAACGAATTCCCGCTCAGAAAGGCCGGGATCAACGCGGTCTTCACCGACAACGTGAAGCCCTACAGAGAAAGAAAGGTGAGGATCCTCAACGGCTCGCACACGGGATTCGCGCTTCTGGGACATTTAGCCGGCTTTGAGACCGTGAAGGACTGCATGGACGACGCGTCGATGAGAGCTTTCATCACCAAACTCCAGAACGAGGCGCTCGCGCCGTACGTTCCCCTGCCGGAAAACGAAGTGAGAAACTTCGTGAAAGAAGTAAACGCAAGGTTTGAAAACCCGTATCTTCATCACGCGCTGCTGTCGATCTGCCTCAATTCGACGTCAAAATACAAGGCGAGACTTCTTCCGAGCCTGAAGGACGCCGCGAAGGCCGGAAAAGAGATCTCCGAGGCGGCGGCGCTGTCGCTTGCGGCGCTGATGCGTTTCTACAGAGGGAAAATACAAGACGGCGTCTTTTACGGCGAGGCGAACGGGAAAAAATACGCCGTGACCGACAATGAAGACGTTCTGAGATTCTTCTGCGGGATAAACGCTCTCGGCGCGGAAGAATACGCCGAGCGGATCATGGCGAACACGTTTCTCTGGGGAGAGGATCTGAGAGAGATCCCCGGGCTTGAAAAGAAATGCAAAAAATATCTTTTGCTTCTCAAAAAGGGCGTCGACGCGGCGCTCTCGGAGGTCATGAAATGAAGATTATCAGGATAGAAGACCGGGACTCGGTCGCGGTCTGTCCGTTCGGGCTGAAAAAGGGCGAGAGCGACGGGAATATTACGGCGCAGAGCGACGTGCCGGCCGGGCACAAGATCGCGCTTATAGATATAGAGCCGGGCGAAAAGGTATTTAAATACGCCTATCCCATCGGTCACGCATCGAAGAAGATCGGGGCGGGCGAACACGTCCACTCTCACAATCTCGTTTCCGATCTCGGCGGCACCGAGAGCTGGGATTACGCCCCCTTGCTTTGCGCAGGTCCGGCGGCGGAAAAACTGACTTTTTCGGGATTTCGCCGGAGCGACGGGAAAGTCGGCATAAGAAACGAGATCTGGATCATCCCGACTGTGGGCTGCGCGGTGCCGACGGCGCGGGCGATCAAAGAGGCGGCCGGTGACGCGCCGGAGAACGTGAAGGTAAAGGTATTCAGCCACTCCTACGGCTGCTCTCAGCTCGGAGGCGATCTCGAAAACACGCTGAGGCTTCTGGCGTCTCTTGCGAAACACCCGAACGCGGCGGGAACGCTGATCGTGGGGCTCGGCTGTGAAAACGGGAACGTCGGCGAACTGAAAAAGCGCCTCGGCGACTTCGACGACTCAAGAATACTGTTTCTCGAAGCTCAGAGTGAAGACGACGAGATAAAAGCCGGAGTCGAGGCGGTAAAAAAGCTCCTGCGCGAGGCGGCGCGGGCGAAGAGAAGCGAGTGCGGGGCGGAGGATCTTGTGATCGGTCTCAAGTGCGGAGGCTCGGACGGGCTTTCGGGAGTGACGGCGAATCCGCTGATCGGCACCTTCACAGACAGACTGATCTCGTCCGGAGGAAGCGCGGCGCTGACGGAGGTGCCGGAGATGTTCGGCGCGGAGAGAGCGCTGACCTCTCGCTGCGTGTCGCGCGAAGTCTTCGGCGAGACCGTGAAGATGATAAACGGCTTCAGAGAGTATTTTATGAAATACGGGGAGAAGATCAACGAGAACCCCTCGCCCGGGAACAGGGCGGGCGGGATCACGACGCTCGAGGAGAAGTCTCTCGGCTGCGTGAGAAAGGGCGGCTCGGCGCCGATAACGGACGTCGTCGGCTACGCCGGGCAGATAAGAAAAAAGGGGCTGACGCTCCTGTGCGCGCCGGGAAACGATCTTGTCAGCTCGACCGCGCTCGCGGCGGCGGGCTGTCAGGCGGTGCTTTTTTCGACCGGGAGAGGAACTCCGTTCTCCTGCCCCGTCCCGACGGTCAAAATTTCATCAAACAGCGCGCTTTTTGAAAAAAAGAAGGCGTGGATAGATTTCGACGCCGGTAGGCTTCTCGCCGGAGAGGACAGAAAAGCGCTTTCCGACGAACTGACTGGTCTTGTTCTCGGGATCGCCTCCGGGAAAGAGACGAAGGGAGAAAAGTTCGACAACAGCGAGCTTGCGATCTTCAAGGACGGCGTGACGCTCTGAGGCTTGACAGAAAGGCGCCGTTAATATATAATAAATTTGTAAGCCGACCGCAGATCGCGGCGTCGTGACCCGCAAACGCGACAAAGGAGAAAGCCATGCCGAAAAAAGATCTTGTAAATCTGACCTTTCTTCACTCCAACGACCTTCACGGCGACTTTTTGCCGAAAACGGTCGGGGGAAAAGAGACCGGAGGGCTGAGCAGGCTCAGCGGATACGTCGAAAAGGTCAGAAGAGAAGACCCGAACGTGATATACGCCGTCGCCGGAGATATGTTCAGAGGATCGGTCATAGATTCAGAATATCAGGGGCTGTCGACGATAAACCTGATGAACAATCTGCGCCCGGATGTCGCGACTATAGGCAATCACGAAGTCGACTACGGCTTCGCGCATCTTTTGTTTCTTGAAAAGTGCGCGAAATTCCCGATAATCAACGCGAATCTGTTCATCACGATGAACAATTCCAGAGTGTTCACTCCATTCCTCAACGTCGAGGTCGGAGGACTGAGGGTGCTCTTTATAGGCATACTCACCGAGGAAGTCCTCGCGTCGACGAGGTCCGAAAAGATAATCGGCACCTTCATCGACCTCGAATCGGCGGCGAAGGAAGTCGGCGTGATCTGCGACAACTACCGCACGGTGAACACCGACGTCACGGTGCTGCTGACGCATATCGGGATCGACAACGATATCAAGCTCGCCGAAAAACTCGACCCGGACTGGGGCGTCGATCTGATAATCGGCGGTCACTCGCACACCTTCATCGAAGAGCCCGTGTGGGTCAACGGCGTACCGATCGTCCAGGCGGGGACCGGGACCGGAGTCATCGGCAGGGCGGACCTGACCTACGACAGAGCCTCGGGGAAGATCGAAAAAATCGACTGGAGATGCGAGAAGATAAACGAGGATACCGCGCCGGAAGATCCGGTGATGAAGGAACTCATCGACAGCTACAGAGTGAAGACCGACAGCAAATACAAGCGCGTGATCTGCCGCTGGGCGAGAAAGCTCACCCATCCGTCCCGCGAGCAGGAGACGGAGATGGGCGATCTCTACGCGGACGTGATGGCGGACGACGCGAGCTTCGACGTGATGCTCTTCGGTTCGGGAAGCATCAGGAAAAAGGAGCTCGGACCGCTGATAGAATATCAGGACTTGATCGAGAACACTCCGTTCGACGGACCGATATATATGGTGGAAGTCACCGGGGAACAGCTGAGAAGGATCGCGTATCACCTCATGCGCGACGACGCCTGGGTCGGGGAAACGGAGTTCTATCAGTTCTCGTCGGCGCTGAGACTGACCTACAGAAAGAGCACTCACACTATTGAGAGCCTCACGTTCCGCGGAGAGCCGGTGACGGACGACATGAAGATAAAACTCGGCATCCAGGACTATCACTTCAACAACTTCGACAAGTTCTTCGGGGTGCCGCTGAAGGACGTAAAAAAGAACATGAAGCCGAGGATAGTCGCGACATCGCAGAACAACATCATCGAGGAATACTTCTCGACCAATCCCACACTCGACTCGCACGTCGACGGAAGGATAACCGTCCTCGACTGAAAAAATACATAATTTCCGTTATTTTTTCCATTGACACCGCTCCC
>JAFTEP010000162.1 GCA_017453605.1 Clostridia bacterium | reverse complement strand
TTTTTAAGTTGTGATATACTCTGTAAAGCGTTTTGCTTTACAGGGAGGCGGAAGACCGTTATGTTCGTGAAAAATATGAAACTTCCGATCCTTCTCGATGTTTACGGTGCGCTCCTGACCGAGCGCCAATACGAACTGCTCGACCTGTACTACAACGAAGACCTTTCCCTCTCCGAGATCGCGGAAAACACGGGTCTTTCACGTCAGGGCGTCAGGGACGCCGTAAAGAAAGCGGAAAACGAACTTTCCGGTTTTGAAGATAAACTCGGATTTGTCGAAAAAAAAGAAGAGACCGACAGACTTCTCGCCGAAGCGGAGCGTATCGCTAAAGAACTTCCCGATGAATTGTCCGTTGAGCTTCTGAAGATCATAAGCGAATTATCGGCTGCAAACTGAGGTGGGCGCTTATGTTTTCAAATCTTTCCGAAAAACTGAATAACGCCTTCAAACGGTTCCGCAACAAAGGGAAACTCACCGAAGCCGACGTCAGGGAGGGAATGAGAGAAGTCAAGCTTGCTCTTCTTGAAGCCGACGTCAGTTTCAAGGTCGTCAAGGAATTTGTAAAGAACGTCACGGATCGCGCCGTAGGCGCGGAGGTCCTGGAAAGCCTCCTTCCCGCTCAGCAGATCGTCAAGATAGTCAACGAGGAACTCATCGCCCTGATGGGTTCAAAAAATGAAAAACTCGTTATCTCCCCGAAACCTCCGACGGTCGTGATGATGGTCGGCCTTCAGGGTTCCGGTAAAACTACTCACAGCGGAAAACTCGCGCTCTTCCAGAAGAAGCAGGGTAAGAATCCCCTTCTCGTCGCGTGCGACGTTTACCGCCCCGCAGCGATAGATCAGTTGAAGGTCGTCGGAGATAAGATCGGCGTTCCCGTCTTCGAGATAGGCAAGGACGACCCGGTCAGGATCGCCTCGGAGGGCGTCAAGTACGCCGTTAAGAACGGATACGACATGGTCTTCCTCGATACCGCCGGACGGCTCCACGTCGACGAAGTACTTATGGACGAACTGGAGTCGATCAAAGCCGCGGTCGGACCTACCGAGATCATCCTCGTCGTCGACGCAATGACCGGTCAAGACGCCGTCAACGTCGCGGAATCGTTCAACGAAAAGCTCGATATCACAGGCGTTCTCCTCTCGAAGCTCGACGGAGACACGAGAGGCGGCGCGGCGCTCTCCGTCAGATACGTGACCGGAAAGCCCATCAAGTTCGTCGGTACCGGCGAAAAGCTCGACGCGCTCGAGCCGTTTCATCCGGAACGGATGGCGTCAAGGATCCTGGGTATGGGCGACGTTCTCTCGCTTATAGAAAAAGCGGAAGAGGCGTTTGATCAAAAACAGGCGGAGGAACTCGAGAGAAAGCTCAGGGAAAACACCTTCACACTGGACGATTTTCTCGAGCAGTTCAGACAACTCAAAAAAATGGGTTCGATGGACGAGATACTCGCAATGATCCCCGGAGCGAATACCGCGCAGCTTAAAAACGCTCAGATCGACGAAAACGCGATGGCGCACACCGAGGCGATCATCCTCTCGATGACGAGAAAAGAAAGAGAAAAGCCCGATCTGATCAACGGCGCGAGAAAAAAGAGGATCGCCGCCGGATCAGGCACTTCTGTCGAGGAGGTCAACAGACTTCTCAAGCAGTACGAGCAGATGAACAAGATGTTCCGTCAGATGACGGCTTCGGGCAAAAAGATAAAGAACAAAAAAGGCAGACTCCGGATGCCTTTCGGTTTCTGATCACTGTATGATCCCTCCCCGGCCGGAGGAATTAAATAAACAAAAATAATTATTTTTAAGGAGAAAAGAAAATGGCAGTAAAAATCAGACTCAAGAGAACGGGCAAAAAGAAGACTCCCTCTTACAGGATCGTCGTTGCGGATTCCAGATACCCGAGAGACGGCAGATTCATCGAACAGGTCGGATTTTACGATCCGATGACCGAGCCCGCAACGATCAAAGTTGACCATGAAAAGGTCGATAAATGGATCGCCACCGGCGCTCAGCCCACCGAGACTGTGAAAAGCCTCATCAACAAGAGCAAGGCCGCTGAGTAAGAGACCGATATGGACGAAACACGCACACAACAGATCGATTTCAGCCGGATCCTCTCCGATATGGTGAAGGCGATAGTCGATAATCCCGACGAAGTGCAGGTCGCCGAAGCGCGGGACGGCTCTAACGTCATGCTGACGCTTACCGTGTCGCCGTCGGACACCGGAATGATAATCGGACGTCACGGAAACATCGCCAACTCGCTGAGAACGGTGATGAGAGCCGCGGCGAAGATCACAGGCGACAAAGTCACCGTTGAAATCAAATAAAAAAATGCTGAG
>JAFTEP010000161.1 GCA_017453605.1 Clostridia bacterium | reverse complement strand
TCAAGTCCGGCTTCAAGGAGGAACGTTTTGTTCATCCCGGATATGTCGGCGAAAATCTTTTTCTCTCTTCTTCGGACAAACTTAACAAGATCCGGCGACAGTTTTTCAAGAGTCCCGACAAAGTCCTCCCCGACTTCAAAACAGCATTCTTTTATGCAGGGCCCGCAGGCGGCGACGATATCCTTTCTTTCGGCGCCGAGGAACGCCATCATTTCGACGGTCTTTTTTGCGATACCCGCCGCGGTCCCTCTCCAGCCGGCGTGACAGGCGCCGACGACGCCGCGGAAACGATCCGCAAAAAGGATAGGCTGGCAGTCGGCGACCTTCACGAGAAGATACACGCCGGCTCTGTCCGTCACAAAGCCGTCTGCGCCGTCGAACTTTTCGACGCTCCCGTCGGCGTAAACGACGCGGTCTGAATGGACCTGATGGGCGCTGACAAGCCTGTCTGAGGGCTTCAGAGAGAGTTTATTGCGCAGAATGAGAAGATTTTCTTCGACGGCTTCGTCCGGATCTCCCCTGCCGAAGCCGAGATTCATCGAGTACGTGTGGGAAAGCTTCGACACGCCGCCGTTTCTCGTAGTGAAGCAGTGGGAGACGGAAGGGATCTCGGACAGCCCTTCGCAGAAAATAAGATCGTTTACTGTTTTAAAATCGCTCATTTTCAGCTCCCCTGAACGGATCCGCCGTCGGATCCGCCGTCGTTCCGGTCGATCTTCCAATCCGGGAAGACGCTCATCCTGTCGATGCCCTCGAGTTTTCCTTCCTTGAGGAGCTCCTCGAAAGCGTCGACGATCTTCGGGTTGAGCTGAGAGCCGGAGGCGCGCTTGATCTCGTCCATGACGACGCCTATCTCGAGCTGTTTGCGGTAGGGTCTGTTCGAATACATCGCGTCGAAGCAGTCGGCGACCGCGATGATCTGGGCGACTTCGGGGATCCTGTCGCCGCTCAGTCCGGCGGGATAGCCCTTGCCGTCGTAGCGTTCGTGATGATAGCCCGCGCCGAGCGCGAGCTCGGGAGCGATCGTGATGTCCTTGAGGATATCGAAGCCTCTGCGCGAGTGGCTCTTCATGATCGCGAATTCCTCGTCGGTAAGCCTGCCGGGCTTGTTGAGGATGTTGTCGGGGATGCTGATCTTCCCTATGTCGTGAAGAAGCGCGATGTTGTAGATCTGATCGATCTCGTCGCGGGATTTCCCGAGCTTTTTTGCGATGAGAGCGGTGTACTCCGCGACTCTCAGCGAATGGCCGTTGGTGTAGGCGTCCTTGCCGTCGACGCATTTTGCGAACGCCTTGGTCATTTCGTTGATGAGCTTTTTGTGTTCCTCCTGCTTTTTCAGAAGCAGCTTGGTCTTGTGTCTGAAGTAGAGCACGATCACTCCGGCGACGATCAGGATGGCGAGAGCAACCGCCGAGATGAGAAACCAGAGGGTCTCGTAGAACGCCATATCTTTTACGACGGTCACGGTGACGGTCTGCTGAGGCTCTCCCGTCAGAGTGTTGATGATGGAAAGGTGGAAGCGGTAGGTGCCGCCGTCGAGGTTGGTGTAGCTTATAAGTCCGAGCTCCTGCTTTGTGACCTCAATCGGCTGCTCGTCGAAGCCCTCGAGACAGTAGCTCAGATGTGGATTGTTGAGGGAATAGGTGAAGGCGTTGGCGCAGATGTTGAGACGCTTGCAGTCCGCGGGGATATGGACCGTCATATCCGCGCCGACCGGGACGTAGCTGTCGTCGGAATAAACGAACGGGACGCTCAGACGGACCTCGCCGAAATCGTCGGGATCGGCGTCGATGTTGACGCGGCTGACTCCGTTGGAAGCGGAGATCCAGAGAGTGCCGTCGGGATCGAGATGGCTGTAGGAATTGGCGGTCGAGATACCGGGAAGACCGCATTTGGTGTCGAAGAGAATGAAGTCTTTTATGCTGTTTGAGATCATATCCGACCTGTTGACGACGTAGACGCCGTTGCTGGCAAGGACCCACATCCTGCCGGAATGGTCGAAATACAGATCGAAGTTGTTGGAATACGGGAACTGAGTGACGGTCGTGACTTTATCGCCCTTGAGATAGGCTATCGAGTTGCTGGTGATGATCCAGTAGAGATCGTCCAGGCTGTCCTTGATGATGCGAAGTATGACCTCTGACATGAGACCGTCGTCTATGCCGATGCGCGAGATTCTCGTGCCTTCGAGGACGTAGATGCCGTCGCCGTCGCTTCCGAAAAGGATCCTGCCGTCGGACGCCTCCTCCACGCAGAGGATCTCGAGGTTCGAGATCCCGTGGGACGAGCCGTAGGTCGCGGTGATTTTGCCGTCTTCTAATATGTTGAGTCCGGAGTTCGTGGCGACCGCGATGCTTCCGTCGGAGAGGGGTTTGAGCATCCTGACGCGGTTGGAGGCGATCCCGTCCTCCTCGGTGAAATGAACGATCGTCCCGTCGGAAGGGTCGTACCTCACGAGGGCGTTGGCGCCGTAGGTGCAGAGCCATATATCGCCGCCTCCGTCGCGCCTGATACAGCGGATACGGGCTCCCTCGAGAGCCGACGTGAGTTCGTTTTCGACCTTCTCATAGTTTTCGTCGAGGATGACGAGCCCCGAATCGGTGCCGATATACAACAGACCGCCGTCGCGGCAGGTGGTATTGACGACCGCGGACGGGAGCTTCGCGAGGGCGAAAACGTCGGTGAAGCGGTTCTCGACGATCTTCATGACTCCCTGTCTGGAGGAGGTGAACCAGAGGTTCTGTTCGTAGTCGACCATGATGTGATCGATCGAATTTGTCATCGGAAGATCCTGGACGCGGACGTAATTGAAATCCTGATCGAAAAATCCGATCCCGTTGTCCGCGCAGATCCAGAGATATCCGTCGATCAGACGGATCGCGTTGATCGTCGACTGAGGCTCGGCGGAATAGACCTCGACTTCGCCCGAGCCGTCAAGCTTCAGGTGCAGGATATCGGAACCCTGAGTGCCGAGATAGACGTATTCGCGATCGGCGGGATCCGGGTAAATGGTGTTCACGGTCCCGCGCCCGAGATCTTCGGAGCTGTAGAAGCCGGTGACGCGCCTTGCTTTGAGGGTGAAATAGGCTCCGCTGAGGGTGACTCCGTAGATCGTCCCGTTCTTTGACCCGACAAGTTCGCAGATATACTCGCGGTTGAGCTGGGGATCGTTGATGACGTGGAGAGAATTTTCGTCGTCGATATAACAAAGTCCCATCGTCGTCGCGACGATGATGTTGCCGTCGGGATCTTCAACGATGGATCTGATCGAAGAGGAGTTGAGACCATCCACGCGGTTGAAAAACGTGAAGACTCCGTCGCAGAGCATCGCGACGCCGTTATCGTTTGTGCCGATCCACAGACGGCCTTTGGAATCGGCAAAGAGGCAGACGACGCTGGCGATGCCGTCGGAGGAATCGTAGCGGTAGAACTCGTTGCCGTCGTATCTTATCAGTCCGCTGTAGCCGCCGATCCAGATAAAGCCGTCGGAAGTCTGGACGATCGCGTTCGCCTCGGAGGTCGGAAGACCGCTCGTGCCGTCATAGAGTATCGAAGAAAAACCGGCTCCCTTCCCCGACGTGTCGACCGCGGTCACGGCGCCGACGTTCATAGCGGCCGTCGGGATCAGGCCAAAAACGGCGGCGGCGGCGAGAACGAAGATCGCGCTCCGGCGGAGAATACCGCGAAAATGTATTTTAAAAAAGGATCTGTTCATTTAAACAAAACTCCGGTTAAAAAAATGCCGAAGAAAACCTTAAAAAAATTCCAGTATAGATGATTATACTGCAAACATGCCGAAAAATCAAGCAAAAAAGGCAAAAAGAAAAGACTTGACCGCCTCAAAACGGTCCGTCGGGCGCTTCGGGCAAAAAACAAAACCGGAGGGTCAAGCCTCCGGTCGAAAACTCATTTTTTCTTTGAGCCTTTTCTTTTCAGGAGCTCCTCCTCGCAGAGCTTCAAATCTTCGGGCGTGTTGACGCCGCGCAGATCGTTCCCGTCCTTTATCATATAGGTGAGGACCTTCATGCCCTTCTTTCTCATAAGCTCGGGGACCTCGGTGAGATAATACTCGCCCTGGACGTTGTTCGTGCCGAGTCCGGGAATCGTTTCGAAGAGCGCCTTTGAATCGAAGCAGAGCACTCCGGCGAAAAGTTCCTTTGTCTTCGCCTGCTCGGGCGTGCAGTCCTTGCCCTCTACGATAGCCGAAAAGTCGCCGTTTTCATCGCGGATGATCCTCGCCCAGAGATCGAGAGAGGGGTTCTCTGCGCTCATGAGAACGCAGGAGGCGCCTTCCTTTTCCATAAGGCGGCACATCGCCTTCATATCCTTCGCCCTGAAGAGCGGCATATCGCCGAAGGTGACGAGCACGACGCCGTCATAGTCTCTGAATTCGTCGGCGCACGCCATGACTGCGTGTCCGGTGCCCTTCTGGATCTTCTGTTCGACGTAATGGTAACCCTCGCCGAAATAGCCTGTCACACAGTCTTTTTTGTATCCCACGACTATATAGACGTTTTCGCGCGGGATGAATCTGACGCTGTCAAGGACGGTTTCAAGCAGCGGCCTGCCGCCGCAGATCCTCATTACCTTAGGGACGTCTCCTTCCCCGGTGCCGAGCCGGGTCCCTTTTCCGGCGGCGGGGATGATAGCTCTAATATTCATTCAAACCTCGCATTGATTTGAAAAAGATGACGCTGAAGTTATACTTATCAGAACCTGACCTTGAAAGGATCCGCTTTGAGTCCGAAGCGGTCGTAGAGATCCTTCAGGATCTGTCTGATCTGAGGCAGTTTTTTCTCCATATCCTCGACGAGTCTGAGCTGAGTGCGCGATCTGTCGAGGTTCTGCCCGGGATAGGAAATGGTGTAGTAGGTGTCGCCGTTGATGTGATCCGCCAAAAAGCGGATGCCGTCTTCGGAAGTGATGATAAGAGAACTGATCGGAAGAAGTTCGAGTTCCCTGC
>JAFTEP010000160.1 GCA_017453605.1 Clostridia bacterium | reverse complement strand
TCGTCTTTGCCGGAGCTGCCGGAGCCGCCTCCGAAAAGCGTGCAAGACACGGCGCTCAGGATAAGGATGACGACGAGAACAGCCGCGAGAAGTTTTTTGATGGTTTTCATTATTTCCTCCGTTTTTTCACCGTTTTATACAGAATTCCGGGAGGTGCGTCGGGCGCCTCCCGGAATTTGAAGTCAATCGATCTTAAGCGTTAAGGTATTGATTGGCGATGCTGCTTGCAAAGCGGAGCAAACCTCTGAAAGTATCGAGCTGAACCCAGGTGCCGTTGACCTTGTAGACTTCGAAGCTCGTATGGGTCTCGTCGGGCTCGTCAAGTTCCTTGCCGGTGATCTTAATGGTCCCGCCGACTTCATAACCTTCGTCGATCTTGACATTTTTGATAGTATCAGCGATCTTCTTGAGGTCGTTGTAGATCTTGTCGAGGTCGGCCTTCTTGACGTCGAACTTATCGGCGAGTTCGCCCTTTTCGGTGTTGGAAAGATCTTTGTAGCTCTTGAGGGATTCCGCGAGAGACTCGCCCTGGCTGCGGAGGTTGTCCCTGACGGATTTCAGATCCTTGGACTCGATCTTGTCCTGTTCTTCCTTGTTGAAAGAAATATGGAAGTTGTCGCCGTACTCATCCTGAAGTGCTTTGTAAGCGTCTTCAGCGGACTCTTTTGCTTTATCGTCGGCATCCTTGTAATCCTCGAGTTTTTTGAGGTCGTTGTAGAGGGTCTTGAAATCGGAAGCCATAAATCCGTTGGTCGCGGCGTCGATTGACTGGCTTAAATTGACGGACTTCTTGTTTTCGATCTCGATCATCTTATTGATCGGGTTCATAAAACCGCCGCCGCCGCAAGAGCTGATGATGAGAATGAGAACAACGAGAGCGACAACGGCGCCGCCGATGCAGGCGATGAGCTTCACGGGGATCTGCGCCTTCGGGGAAGCGGGCTGCTGAGGTGCCTGAGGAGCCTGATACTGGGGCTGCTGAGGCGGCTGATACTGAGGCTGAGGCTGCTGGGGCGGCTGATACTGAGGCTGCTGAGGTGCCTGGTACTGGGGCTGCTGAGGAGCCTGACCGGGGTTGGGATTATACTGACCGTTCATAATAACCTCCGTTAAAATAATTTAGTTACAGACATATTATATGAACAGAAGACATAATAATGCCTGCACTTTTTGTGTTTATATAATAACATACAAAACGGCTCAAGTCAATGGAAAATTAAAAAATTTCTCAAAAAGTGCCGAATCGCGCGGATCATTTGTTCGGGGTTGAAAATGAAAATACTGAGCACAGGAATGTAAGGACTCCATTTTGCCTCATCTTCAGAGACGGGTTCCTGAGCTGAAGTTTTCCTGTCGAGACGGATCATACCCACGATGATGGAAACGATCGAAAGGACCTCCGTCAGAACTCCCGGCCAGGATTGCCTGAAAGCGTTGTAGACGAGCCAGGAGGGAGAACAGATAAGTCCCGTTATCCTGACGTGAGAGGCCTTTTTCATCGTATATCCGATATTGAGGGAGGTCATGCCGATCACGGGGAGCAATTCGAGGATGAAGTTTTTCAAAGTCGGTTCAGTAGAGAAAACGAGAAAGCTCAATGCGTAGCATACAAAATAGAGGAAAATGAAGATATAAAGCCACACCCCGTGTGAGGCCCACTTTTTATTCTTGTTGTAATAAACGAAGGCGCGCAGGATCCCGACGACGTTGAGGATGCAGCCGGAAACCGCGCCGAGCAGGCCGAAATGAACGGCGAAGACCGTCGCGCCGAAAAACTGGATCATGATGAGCTTTTTCTGATCCCTCTGCTGAAAAGACAGAAGGTTCAGACTCAAACCGACAAAACCGATGATCTGAGCAATGATAAAAACTGCAGCGGAATCCGGCAACGCTCTCCCCTCCTTCTGATAAAACAAGAGTATTTTATGACTAATGACGCGAATAGTCAAGGGATGAAAACAAAATAATCGCGAAAAAAAGCGACTTTAATAGCCTGAGAGCCGAAAGTGAGACATTTTTCTCAGAATTTTTGAAAAAAGACTTGATTTTTTGAAAATGATACTGTATAATAACTTTTGTGACAGGTTGAGCCGTTCACAAACGGAAAGATGGCTGAGCTGGTCTAAGGCGCACGACTGGAAATCGTGTTTCGGGTAGTCCCCGAACTAGGGTTCGAATCCCTATCTTTCCGCCAAGAAAAAAGTGCCTTTTGTCCAAGTGACAAAAGGCGCTTTTTTCAACTGTATTGATCATAAACCGTCAGTTTTCTCTCGAAAAGGAGATATTATGAAAGAAAACAGAGCTTCTATCGACTCGATCTGCTCCGCTTTGTGCTATGCTCTCGGGATCGAGCCGCCCCGTCAGGCAAACGCGCCCGACGAAAGACTGAAAAAGTTCATCGACGAAAAGTTCTCCGATAAAAAGGCTGACAGGATCTTTATGTATAATCCCGACGCCGTCGCCGAATGGATCGTCGAAAAATACCCGCAGTTCATAAGCGAAGTGACTTCCCGTTCGCAGATCGAACTCCCCTACCGTTCAGTGATGCCCTGCGTGACACCGGTCTGCTACGGCACGATCTACACCGGAGCTTTGCCTGACGTGCACGGGATAAAGGCTTACGCAAAGCCCGTCATAAAGATCGACACAATCTTCGACGCTCTGATAAGAGCCGGCAAAAAGCCCGTGATCGTCGCCGTGAACGGCTGCAGTATGTCGAAGATCTATCTTGAAAGGGACATGGACTATTTCATTTTCGACACTTATGAGGAAGTGAACGCGAAAGCTGCTCAACTCATCGTAGAGGATAAATACGATTTTTACGCTGTCTACAACGGAAATTACGACTCCACGATGCACAAGTTCGGGCCCGAGGCGCCGATCGCCCTCGCCGAGCTGAAAGCGAATTCACGTCAGTTCGGAACGTTTGCCGAGATGATCTCAAATCTCTGGAAGGATCACCGCACTCTCGCGGGATTTGTGATGGATCACGGCTGCCACGAGATCGACGGCGGATGCGGTTCTCACGGGCTGGATATGCCCGAAGATATGAACATAAGGCATTATTACAGCGCTTTCGGAGTTTGATGAACTGATTTTCCGCAAAAAATGGTTTTTCACTGTTGAAAATCCCGTGATTTTGTGATAATATATCTATAATTATTTAAGAAAGCGCCAAAAAATCAAAAAAGACACTTAAAAGCATCTGAATTCGGAGGAATTACAAATGGAAAAAGAAGAATTTCTCAAAAACTACCGCCATTCCATGGCTCATATCCTTGCAAAAGCCGTCATCGAGCTCTACGGTAAGGACGTGCAGTATGCGATCGGACCGCAGGTCGACGAAGGCTTCTACTACGATTTCCGTCTCGATCACATGATCGGCAAGGACGACTTTGCCGCCATCGAGAACAAGATGAGGGAGATCCTGAAGCGCAGAGAGGTCTGGACCCGCAAAGAGATCAGCCGCGATGAAGCGCTCTGTCTCTTCAAGGATCAGAAATACAAGACCGAGCTTATAAACGATCTGCCCGAGGGCGAGACGATCTCGATCTACTACACCGGCGACGATTTTGTCGATCTGTGCAGAGGTCCGCACGTCGAAAACTCTCAGGAGCTCATGAGCGTCGCGTTCCAGATCAAGTCGAGCTCGGGTTCTTACTGGAGAGGAAGCGAGAAGAACGATCAGCTCCAGAGGATCTACGTCTACGCGTATCCCGACAAGAATCAGCTCAAAGAGCATCTTGATATGATAAGAGAAGCTCTCGAGCGCGACCACAAGAAGCTCGGTCAGGAAATGGAGCTGTTCATGTTCCACGAGACCGCTCCCGGTATGCCCTACTGGCTCCCCAAGGGCTGGGCGATGTATAACGCTCTGCTCGAATACTGGAGAGGCGTCCATATCAGACACGGCTATCAGGAGATCTCCGGGCCGGTCCTCAGCGAGAAGCAGCTCTGGGTCACCAGCGGTCACTGGGCTCACTATCAGAGCGGAATGTTCATCGTGCCGATCGACGAGAACACGACCTACGCGATGAAGCCGATGAACTGCCCCAACTCCATAAAGGTTTTCGCCAGCCGCGGCAGAAGCTATAAGGAACTTCCTTTAAGGTTCTCACAGAGCGATATAATCCACAGAAGAGAAAAGTCCGGCGAACTGAACGGTCTGTTCAGAGTGCAGGAGTTCCATCAGGACGACGCACACATCTTCCTGAGCGAGGATCAGATCGAGAGCGAGATCAGCGATATCATGGACATCGCAAAGTCGATCTACGGAACCTTCGGTCTCACCTACACCGCTGAGCTCTCTACGAGACCCGAGGACTTCATGGGCGAGATCTCGCTGTGGGACAAAGCCGAGCAGTCTCTCAAGACGATCCTCGAACACAAATTTGGCTCGGAGAACTTCGAGATCAACGAGGGCGACGGCGCGTTCTACGGGCCCAAGATCGATCTCGGAATGAAGGACTGCCTCGGAAGACAGTGGCAGATGGGCACGATTCAGCTCGACTTCCAGCTCCCGCTGAACTTCGATCTGAAATACGTCGCCGAGGACGGTACTCTCAAGCGCCCCGTCATGATCCACAGAGCGATCTTCGGTTCACTCGAAAGATTCATCGGGATCATCACCGAGCACTTCAAGGGACACTTCCCCTTCTGGCTCGCGCCGACTCAGGTCGCCGTCGTTCCGATCCGTCCGGAGCATAACGATTACGCAAAGAAGATCGCCGACAGGCTTATGGACGAAGGCTTCAGATTCGAAGTCGACTACACCGATCAGAACATGAAGAACAAGATCAAGAAGTTCAAGCTCATGAGAACTCCCTACATCCTCGTCGTCGGCGACAAGGAAGCGAGCGAAAACACGGTCTCCGTCAACGTCAGAGGCGTCAAGGACAATCTTATGGACGTGCCGCTCGACAGCTTCTTCAAAAAAGCAAAGGAAGAGGTCGATTCTCACACTCTCGACCTCGCCGGGAGCTTCTGAAAATATTAAACCAAACTATGCCCCCGCTTTAAACGGGGGCATTAGTCAACGGGTGGGAAAATGGATCTATATACGCCGACCGGGATAATCGAAATAATAAAAGACGCCGGATTCACTTTTTCTAAGCAGTACGGCCAGAATTTTCTTATTAACGAAGCCGTCGTCGAAAAGATCGCCGACGCGGCGGTCCCCGAAAACAGGTCTGAACCGATCGGCTGCGTCGAGATCGGGCCGGGGATCGGAAGTCTGACGGCAAAACTTGCCGAGAGATTTGACAAAGTCGTTTCGATCGAGATCGACAAAAGGCTTATCCCGATACTCGAAAAGACACTTTGCGGCAAAGAAAACGTCAGGGTTTTTAACGAAGACGCACTGAAAGTCGATTTCAAGTCAATGTTAGAAAAAGAGTTTTGCGGTATGAGCGTTTCGGTCTGCGCAAATCTCCCCTACTATATCACGAGCGAAGTCATAATGAGGCTTTTAGAGAGCGGGGCGGAATTTGATTCGCTTGTACTGATGATGCAAAAGGAAGTCGCTCAGCGTCTTGCGGCAAGTCCCGGGCAGGCCGAATACGGATCGGTCAGCGCCGCCGTAAACTATTACGCTTCGGTAAAAAAACTTTTCGACGTTCAGGCGGGAAGCTTCATGCCGAGACCCAAGGTGACGTCCACCGTTATAAGACTATCCCCCTACAACGGCAAAAAGCCCGTCGTCCCGACGGACGAAAGGCTTTTTCTGAGGGTGATAAGGGCGTCTTTTGCACAGAGAAGAAAAACTCTTTTGAACTCGCTCGAATCATTCTTCAAAGGAGAGTTCAAAAGAGAAAAACTTCTCGAAGCGCTGAATAAGGCCGGAATAGACCCGGGAGTCAGAGGAGAAACACTGACGCTCGAAAAAATAAAAGAACTTTCCGAGGCGCTTTTTTAAAAATAAAAAGACAAAATATTTCGCGCATCAAAACCTGATGCGCGAAATCTTTCTTTCAGTTTTCACTGCTGAGGAGACTTTTGAGCTCGTCCATAAAAGTGTTGACGTCCTTGAACTGGCGGTAGACGGACGCAAAGCGGACGTATGCTACCTCGTCGAGAGATTTCAGCTTCTCCATGACGAGATTTCCGATCTGATCCGAAGAGACTTCGTTGACCCCGGAATTCGTGAGCGCCGCTTCGACCTGAGAAACGGTTGCCTCCATCTGAGAAAGAGAGACCGGACGCTTCTCGCAGGCTCTGACGATGCCGTTGAGGATCTTGGTGCGGTCGAAGACCTGCCTCGAGCCGTCCTTTTTGACGACCATGAGCGGGATCTCCTCGACTCTCTCGTAGGTCGTGAAGCGCTTCTGACATTCGAGGCATTCACGGCGGCGGCGGATGGCGACGCCCTCCTCGGTGGATCTTGAATCGAGCACCTTACTTTCGGTGCATCCGCAGTTGGGACACTTCATGTTCGTTCTCCTTTTTCTCAGACACTGTCGGCGTAAAGCGCGATATATTCGTCTATGACGAGACAGTGCTCGTACATGAACGTCGCAGCTTCGACTCCGACGTATCTGAAATGCCATTCTTCATTTTTATATCCGGTCAGATCTTTATTGGATTCGGTGTAATGGATGATGAAGCCGAACTTGTGGATGTTTTCTTTCGCCCACTGATATTCGGGCGATTTGCCGAACTTGTTGTATGCGTATTCGTCGGTGCAGACGTCGATCGCAAGTCCGGTCTGATGCTCCGAGTATCCGGCGCGCGCGCTGTACGTGTCGACGACGCTCTGCGGATCACTCTTGCAGTAGCTCGAATAGATGCTCTGCTGATAGGAGTATGATCTGTAGCCGGAGAAGCCGAGTATCGTGTAGCCCTCGTCGGCTGCCGCCTCGCAGAGCTTATCGAAAGCCGCGGCGGCCTCGGAGCGGAGCGTCACTCTTCCCTTGGAAGTTCTGTCGGGATGGCGGTATTTCAGATCGACAAGATCGGTCGGCTCGTAATCCGAGGGCAGATAGTGATACTTGTTGACGAGAACGAGGAGCGAGCTCGGATCGTCGACAGGCTCGGGATCGGTGTAGAACGGACGGTAAAGCCCTATGTTGACCTCTTTCACGACGGTCTGTGAATCGAGCCCGGGATGGGACTTTGCGTACTCGGCGTAGAGAGAGGCGCTTTTTTCGTTGTAGCCGAGAGATGCTTCAAAACTCATTGGAGTACCTGCTGAAGATGCCGGAGGCGCGGATGAAGTCGCGGGAACAGTCGCCGGAGCGCTCGTTGCCGGAGCGCTCGTTGCCGGAGGAACCGTGGTCGCGGGAACGGAAGTCGCGGGAGCGGATGACAGCACGAAATACGACGTTCTTGAGGGAGCTGCGGCAGAAGGCGCCGCTGTTTCGGTGGGAGCGACAGTCGTTGCCGGGACGGTCACGTCGATGATCGTGACGGAGGCGGTCTCGGCAGCAGAAGTATCGGGAACGGTCTGTGTGACGGTCGGAGCCGCGGCGGTCGCCGGGGCATCTGACGAGACCGGCTCGGACTTCTGAGTTTCGGCAGGAGCGGAGGAAGTCCCGGCGGATGATTGAGTCGGTTGAGCAGTGACAGCCGAGGGGATCTCCTGGCAGGTGAACATCATCCATATAAGCGCCGCGAGAAGAGCGACGACTATGACGATCAGCACAGGTCCGAATCCGTTTTGCTTCATGAAAGCGCGACCTTTCTATAACAGTTTCTATAAAAGTATGAAGATATTATACAACAAATTCTATTATTAGTCAACGATTCACTTCAAAACCTTTGAAAATGCCTCATCGAGATCTGCGCCGTTCAGGACGACGCCCGGGTTGGGGATCTTGGATTTTGAATATCTGGCGAGAGTCTTTTCCTGATCTTCGAGAGCGAAGGCTCCTTTAACAACGTCGTTCTTTTTGAGAGCCATCACGTTGACTCCCGCCGCGCTCCTTGTGGATTTATACGGAACGAGAGAACAGTTGAGGATCATTGCGCGGCCCGAAGCGGAATGAATGAAGATCTTTTTGTCTTCGCCCTTGCGGCAGCAGATCATACCGGCGACCGGACTTGCATCGCTGAAAGCGGAGGTCAGACGGCGGCGGTTGTTCTTCGTCTTGAAACCGTCGGTCCCTATAGTGACTCCCTTGCCGTTTGTGAAGATGATCGTGACCCTGCTGTCAAATTCTTTCTCGGTCATAAAGAAAATGACGCGTTCGTCCTTTTCAAATTCGAGTTTAGCGGGTATATAGTCGCCGAGAGAAGCGGCTTTGGTAAATTCAAAATCGTCGAGCTTTGCCTTGTAGACCTGTGATTTATCTGTAAAGAACAGAAGCTCGCTTTCGCTCGAGACCTCGCCCTCGAAAGTGATCCCGTCGCCCTCTTTCAGTTTGTGAGCGTCGCTCTGACGGATGGACTGGAGAGAGATCTTCTTGAAATAGCCCTCGTTGGTGACAACGGTATATGCCGTGTATTCCTCTCTTGCGGGTTCGGTGTCGACAAACGCCTCGGCGTCCGAAACGATCTTGGTCTTTCTCGGTATGGCGTACTTTTTCTTTATATTTTTGAGCTGATTGATTATGAGTCTGTCAAGGCGGCGGCTGCTCTTGAGGATATCCTCCAGATCGGCGATCTCGTCCTCGAGGGAGCTTCTTTCATCGGTGCGCTTTATGATATGCTCGCGGTTGAGATTTCTTAATTTGATATCAGCGACGAATTCCGCCTGGACTCTGTCGATCCCGAAGCCGTCCATCAGGTTGGGGACGACGTCTCTCTCGTTCTGTGTGTTTCTTATAATCGCGATCGCTTTGTCAATGTCGAGAAGGATCTTCGCAAGACCGTTGAGAAGATGCAGCTTGTCCTGCTTCTGACTGAGCTCGAAAAAGAGCTCTCTTTTGAGACATTCGCATCTGAAGGCGTGCCATTCCTGGATAATATCGCGCACTCCGAGAAGCCTCGGGACTGCGCTTATAAGAACGTTGAAGTTGCAGGCAAAATCGTCCTCAAGGGTAGTGAGCCTGAACAGACGGTTCATGAGTTTATCTGCGTCCACTCCCCTTTTGAGGTCGATCGCAAGCTTGAAGCCGTTCTTGTCGATCTCGTCCCTGACGTCGCTGATCTCGCGGATCTTTCCCTCCTTGACGAGTTTCACGATGCGGTTCATGATCGCTTCGACGGTGGTCGTGTAGGGGATCTCGGTGACTTCTATCGTGTTGCCGACGACGTTGTAGACGGCCCTGAGCTTGAAGCTGCCGCGTCCGGTGCGGTAGATCTCGTCGATCTGGTCGCGGTCATAGATAAGCTTTGCTCCGGTTGAAAAATCGGGCGCCGGTAGAGTTTTGTGTAAGTCGGCGGCCGGATCTTCGATGAGCGCGATAGCGGTGTCGCAGATCTCGCCGAGATTGAAAGAGCAGATCTTGCTCGCAAGACCGACGGCGATGCCCGTGTTAGGAGAAACGAGGATGTTCGGGAATGAAGTCGGGAAAAGGGTCGGCTCCTTCATCGTCGCGTCGAAGTTGTCGACGAAATCTACGGCGTCCTTGTCGATCCCGTCGAACAGCTCGGCGCAGATCGGTTCGAGCCTGACCTCGGTGTAACGGGAGGCGGCGTAAGCCATTTCGGAATACTGTTTGCCGAAGGAGCCCTTCGAGTCGACGAAAGGATGAAGAAGGGCCTCGTTTCCTCTGGTGAGTCTGACCATCGTTTCGTAGATAGCGGCGTCTCCGTGTGGATTGAGCTGCATCGTCTGACCGACGACTTTTGCGGATTTGACTCTCGCCGCGTTCGGTTTCAGAAGGCCCATCTGATACATAGTATATAAAAGCTTTCTGTGCGCCGGTTTGAAGCCGTCGATCTCGGGGATAGCGCGCGAAATGATGACGCTCATCGAATATGGCATATAGTTTTCGATAAGGGTCTCGGTAATAGGCTGATCGTTTATAACGGCGGGTTTCTGAGGCTGTTCGGGCGTGACTTTCTTTTTGGACTTTGCCATTCTCTTTCTCCTGCTGATCGTATAGTGTCAAAAGTTCGGAAAACTTATTAAAAAATCATGAGTTTGGATCCGGATCGTCCGGGATATCGTCGGAAATATATACCCCGTACATTCCCAGGATCTTCGCGTCGCAGAACGCAGTGACGAGAACGCCGCCGTCAAAGAGATATTTTACACTTTCGACGTTGCTCTGGCGGTAGAGCTGATCGAGAGCCGAGAGTTTAGACGGAGGAAATCTGAAAGTGACGCACTTTTTCTTTTCGGAAAGCTTTTTTTCTACGAGAGCCAGAAGCTCCCCGATGTCTTCGCCGGTAACGGCGGAAACGACGGCGCAGTCTCCCTCGATGAAAAAGTTCGAGAGGACTTTTTTGCTCTCAGGCTTGTCGCACTTGTTGAATACGTTGATGCGCGGCACGTCGTAAACTTCGTTTTTTTCAAAAAGAGAGTTTATAACTTCATACGTCACGTCGAAGCGTCCGGCGAGTTCCGGGTCCGAGCTGTCGAAAACCACGAGAAGCACGTCGGCAAAACAGACCTCGTCAAGAGTCGATCTGAAGGCCTCGACAAGATGGTGAGGAAGTCTGTTGACAAAGCCGACGGTGTCGGTGATGACAGCCTCCCCTGAATCGGGAAGTTCGAGGCGGCGGGTCGTGGGATCGAGAGTCGCGAAAAGCTTGTCCGCGCAGTAGATATCAGAGCCGGTGAGTCTGTTGATGAGAGTGGATTTTCCGGCGTTCGTGTAGCCGGCGACGGCGATCCTGGGGATCCCCGAGCGCTCTCTGGCGCGTCTTTGCGTGGCTCTGACTCTTTTGAGCTGATCGAGCTGCTTTTCGAGAGAGTTGATGCGCTCTCTTGCGCGGCGTCTGTCGAGTTCGAGTTTCGATTCGCCAGGGCCTCTGGTGCCTATTCCTCCGCCCTGGCGCGAGAGATCCTTTCCCGAGCCGATAAGTCTCGGGATAGAATACTTTAATTGAGCGATCTCGACCTGAAGCATACCCTCGGCGGTCCTTGCGCCCGCGGCGAAGATGTCGAGGATGAGCATTGTGCGATCTATGACTCTCACTCCGTCGGGAAGGACGGATTCGATATTCCTGATCTGCACGGGGCTGAGTTCGCTGTCGAAGACCGCAAGGCCCGCTCCGAGAGTCCGGCAGAGTTCGGAAAGCTCAAAGAGTTTTCCCTTGCCGAAAAAAGCGGCGTTGTCGGGACGCTCACGGGGCTGGACGAGTCTTGAAACGCACTTGACTGACGCAGTCTCACAGAGCCTTTCGAGCTCGTCGAGAGAGGATGCGGTGTCGGCGCTCTGCGGCTCGCTTATCGCGCAGAGGACGGCGAGTTTTTCGTCCGGCTCGGTTTCGGGCGGCTGAGAAAAAAAAGATTCGGGATCGGGGCTTTGACCCGGGAAAATATAATCGTTCAAAATGTTCTCCAAAACTGAATATATTCACGAAAAAAGCGGCACACGAAAGTGCACCGCTATCATCGCACAAAAAGACCGAGACCGTTCAGCGACCGAACTTCTTGTTGAACTTGTCAACACGACCGCCGGCGTCAACGAACTTCTGTTTTCCGGTGAAAAAAGGATGGCATTTGGAACAGATATCGACGTGGATGTTGTCCTTGGTAGACTTGGTTTTATATTCGGCTCCGCATGCGCAAACGATAACGGTATCTTTGTATTCGGGATGGATTCCAGCCTTCATTGCTAACACCTCTTCCTGCTTGGAATAAATCTCACTTGCATATTATAACACGTCCGAATTTAAAAATCAAGTGTTTTTTCAGATTTTTTTGTCCCTTCTTTAAAATTTTGAGGGGTTTTTTTGAACTTTTTATAAAAATCAGGTCATTTTGCTCTATAAGAGCCGCCCTCATACTTGACATTAAACCTTCTAATTGGTATAATACGTCTATATTTCACCCGCTTCGGGCTCGAGAACGGGTTTAGGTCTGTTCGCTTTATTCATTTCAAGGCGTCCTGTCCTTTTCAGATTGAGAAGGATCGTGACGAGCACCGGGAAAACGAAAACACCGATGACGCCCAGGATCCTGAGTCCGACGCAGACGCAGATAAGCGACGCGAGCGGATGCAGTCCGATGAAACTCCCGACGACTTTAGGTTCCGCGATCTGACGGGTGAAGGTCATAACGGCAAACATTATCGCCAGACCGGCGCCGAACGCCGCATTTCCCGAAAAGAAACTGAGCGCCATCCACGGGATCACGACGACCCCCATCCCGAGAAGCGGAAGCACGTCGCAAACCGCGATAAAGAAAGCCGCGCTGAAAGCGAACTTCGCACCGAGGACCGTCAGCCCGAAGTACAGCTGAGTGAACGATATCACGAAAAGGCACATATACGCTTTGACGTAATTTGCGGCGGATATGAGAAACTGATCTTTCAGTTCACTTAAAAGATGCGAGCTTTTCGGATCGAAAAAACTCAGAATGACTTTGTTCATCCTGTGAAAATCGCTGCAGAAGCTGAACGAAGACATGATGAAGATGACCGTTCCGATCAAAACAAAGGGAATTGATGATACGACGCTGCCGATAAGCTCGGGCAGGCTCTGGGCGACACGCGACACGAGATCGCCGATGATCTGAGGGGCTCTCGCTTCAAGATCGCTCCCGATGATCCCGTCGATAGAGCGGGCGGCATTCTCGGCGAGCTCCCCCGCCCCGCGAAGAGCGTCGCCGACAGTCAGAAGGACTCCGTTGGCTTCGACGCTGAGTTTATAGATCGCAAAACCTATAGCAAGCGCGATCAGAACGAGGGACAGGAACACAAGAGCCGCCGAACAGAAAGATTTTTTTATCTTCAGTTTTTTGTTCAGAAACTCGATCGGCCTTTGCAGAAAGTGCGAGAGGATCCATCCGAGTCCGAGCGGCAGAAGGATGAATAAAAACCACTTCAAAGCCGCGTAAGCCGCGGCGAGCGCCGCAAGAAGCCTGAGAAGCTTTCCCGGGTCAAAATCTTTT
>JAFTEP010000159.1 GCA_017453605.1 Clostridia bacterium | reverse complement strand
GCAGCTTATCGTCCTCGTCGTCCCTCTCATGGGAGAGCGTCTTCTGACCGCCACCATCAATATCGCCGATTCAGTCATGGTCTCGAGCGTCAGCGAATCCGCCGTGAGCGGTATGACTCTGGCGACAAAGATCAACGACGTTTTCTGGGGTCTGGTGTCTTCCGTCTCCATCGCATCGGCGATCAGAGCGACTCAGTACGTCGGAAAAAACGATTTCGATTCCGCGGCGCACACGATAAAGCAGTCGATATTCCTTTCCCTTATCATCACTCTCCCGATCTGCGTCCTTCTTTCCTTGTTCGCCTCCCCTTTTCTCAATCTCATCTATTCCGACGGGGATCCCGAAGTCATATCGTACGCGGTCCGGGCGTTCAGGATCAGGAGTCTGAGTTGCATCACCGTAGGTCTTAACGCCTGCCTTGCAAAAATTTATATCTGTCAGGGCAAGGCGCTTGTCATGCTCGTCTTCAATCTGTTCTCCAATCTCTTCAACATTACCGGGAATTATATCTTCATCCATGTCTGCGGCTGGGAGGTCGAGGGAGCGGCTTTCGCGACCGTACTCACTCCCTTACTGATGATCATTCTCACTTTGTTTTATTCGAGGCTGAAGTCAAACAAGATCCGTCTGGAGAGCGCGGGCTCGCTCAAGCCCGACCTTAAGATTTGGAAAAAGCTTCTCGCTCTCGGGCTGCCTACGGGATTTGAAAACAACCTGTCGTATTTCGCAAAGGTCATGGTCTCTGTCATAGTCGTGAAATGCAGCGTCACTGAGGTCAACGCTAACAGCGTCGCGCAGAACCTCGACTCCCTATACGTCACCCTGGGCTGCGGAGTCGGCGCCGCGCTGATGATCGTCGCCGGTCAGTGTATGGGAGCGGGCAAAAAAGAAGAAGTGAAGCACTACACCAAATGGCTCGTTTTCATTTCGATGCTCTGTCAGCTCGTCTCCGCCGCCGTCATTATCCTTTTCATGGAACCGATCCTCGCCGGATATCATCTGTCGCCCGAGACGGCTTCCGTCACAAGGGGACTCTGCGTGCCGTATCTTCTGACAGGCATCGTGTTCTGGACTCTGTCCTACACCGTCCCAAACTCGTTCCGGGCCTGCGGCGACGTCAAATACTGCATGACTGTTTCGACGATAAGCCTCTGGGGCATAAGAGTCGCGCTCGCGTATCTCATCTTCTATCTGTTCCGTCAGAACATCTACGCAATCTGGATCGCATCCTACGCCGACTGGGCGTTCAGGAGCGTCTCCAACCTGATCCGTTTCAGATCGGGCAAATGGCTGCAGAAAAAGGTCATCTGAAAATATCTTCACGGTTTTGAGCGGAGGGAGGGACGTTTTTGAAGTCTGTCATAACAAAAATCAAGACTTTTCTCACTGAGAGCAACGGCAGGACCTTTTCAAAATGGCAGCTTTTCGTTCTCGTGATCCCGCTTATGGCCGAGCACCTCTTTCAGGGTCTGATGCACACCGTCGACTCCATTATGGTGTCCGATGTCAGCGAAAACGCGATCAGCGGAATGTCTTTGGCCTCGAAAGTCAACGAAGTCTTTTTCGCTCTTATCGGTTCCGTCGCCGTCGCCTCCGCGATAATCGCCACTCAATACTGCGGCAGGAAAGACTACGATCGCGCGTCCTATACGATAAAGCAGTCGATCGTCCTTTCTCTTCTGATCTCCGTTCCCTTTTCGATTATCTTCTCTCTTTCTTCCGAGCCGCTTCTGAACCTCCTTTACGCCGGCGGAGATAAAAAAGTCGTCGAATATGCCGTCCGAGCGACGAGAGTCAAGGCTTTCAACTGCATATCCTCCGCGGTTCTCGTATGCCTCATGAAGACCTTCGTCTGCCAGGGAAGATCCGTCCTGATTCTGGTCTTCAACGTCGTCTCGAACGTCTTCAACGTCATCGGAAACTATTTTTTCATCTACGTTTTCAAGTGGGAGGTCGAAGGCGCTTCCCTTTCCACTGTCCTGGCGCCGCTTATCACCTGCGTATTCGTTGTTATAGCCGCCGCGAAAAAGGACAACCCGGTAAGGCTGACTTCTCCGGGCGGGCTGAGACCGGACGCAAAAGAGTTCAAACGGCTTCTTGCTCTCGGTCTGCCCACGGGATTTGAAAACACGCTCTCATATTTCGCGAAACTCATGGTTTCCGTCATCGTCGTGAAATGCGCCGTTACGCAGATCAACGCGAATACCGTCGCCCAGGAACTCGGAGCACTCTTTGTCCGTCTCGGAATCGGAGTCGGAGGGGCGCTGATGATCGTCGTCGGTCAGTGTATGGGAGCCGGGAAAAAGGACGAGGTCAAGCACTACACCAAATGGCTGATAATCACGTCTATGTTCTGTCAGCTCGTCTCCGCTCTCGTTATCATCGTTTTTATGGACCCGATCCTCGCGGGATATCACCTTACCGAATCTACAGCCGCTCTCACAAGAGAACTCGCGATCCCCTATATGCTTGCTGGTATAATCTTCTGGACCCTCTCATATACTGCGCCCCACGCGCTCAGAGCCTGCGGCGACGTCAAGTACTGCATGATGCTCTCGTCCGTCAGTCTGTGGGGCGTCAGAGTGGCGCTCGCGTTTGTTATCTTTTACTTCATCCGCCGCGACATTTACGCCGTCTGGATCGCTTCCTACGCGGACTGGGCGTTCAGGAGCGTTTCGAATCTTATAAGATTCAAGTCCCAAAAATGGCTTGAGAAAAAGGTGATCTGATGATCTGTTCGATTTGTCCGAGAGGCTGCCGTATTGACAGAAGCGAGTCGCGCGGATACTGCGGGATGCCTCCGGATCCCGTCGTCGCCCGCGCCGCTCTCCACTTCGGAGAGGAACCCTGCATATCGGGAACGCGCGGGAGCGGAGCCGTTTTCTTTTCGGGCTGCGCATTGAGGTGCGTTTACTGTCAGAACGAAAAGATCTCCCACGGCGGTTTTGGGAAAACAATAACTGTCGACAGGCTCAAAGAGATATATAAAGAACTCTATCTTTCGGGCGCTCACAACATAAATCTTGTAAATCCCACCCACTTTCAGGAGGCGATAGAAAGATCTCTTTCAGACCGTCCGCCGATCCCGATCGTATGGAACAGCTCGGGATACGAAAAGCCGGATAGTATAAAGAGGCTTCAGGGAAAGATCGAAGTTTTTCTTCCCGATCTGAAATATCTTGACGGCGATCTCGCCAGGAGATATTCGGGAGCTTCGGACTATCCCGAGAGGGCGAAGGCGGCGATAAAACAGATGTACGTTCAGAGCCCTAAACCCGTTTTCGACTCCGACGGCCTGATAAAACGCGGCGTCGTTATTAGGCACCTCGTCCTGCCGGGACTTGTCGAAAAGTCTTTTGACGTCATTGACTGGGTCCGCGACTCTTTCCCGAAGGGAGAAGTGCTTTTCAGCCTTATGACGCAGTACACGCCCGTCACGGACCTGAAAAACTATCCCGAGATTAACAGAACGCTCACGGACACCGAGTATAAGAGGGTGACGGAATATCTTGAATATTCCGGGCTCAGTTCGGGGTATATGCAGGAGCCGGGATCTGACGGAACTCAGCTCATCCCGGATTTCGACCTGACCGGCGTTTGAAGAACCAAACAAATAAAAAAGGAGAGAAAACGATGAAAGAAAAATGGAGCAAAGAAGAAGCCCGGAGCTGGTATGAAAATCAGAACTGGATCAGAGGCTGGTCAGGCTATCCCTCAAACTGCGTGAACTGGCTCGCGATGTGGCAGAAGTACGGACACGAGAAAGTTTTCGCGCAGATCGAAAAGGAATTCGATCTTGCACAAAAGACCGGATTCAACGCTGTCAGAGTCCGTCTTTCGCTCGCCGTCTGGACCGAGGAACACGATTCGTTTATGCAGAACGTCGAGGAATATCTTGTCCTCGCGGATAAATACGGCATAAAGGTCATGTTCATTTTCGGGAACGACTGCTCCGCGCCGAAGGAATTATATAAACCGCCGGTATTCGGCGAGCAGAAAGTCGACTGGGGCTATCACGGCGGAGCAAAAAGAGGAACTTTCACTCAGATCCACTCGAACATCGGCTATATACCCGAAGACGAGCCGGAGACAAGGGAGCTCTTTTATAAAATGGTCGACGAGATCTCGGCTAAATACGCCCGCGACGAACGCGTGCAGATCTGGAACGTCTGGAACGAGATCGGGAACGCGAAAAGAGGAACGCTCAGCCTCGAAATGATGAAAAAATGTTTCGAGATCATCCGCTCGAACGATCCTGTACAGCCGCTTACCGCCGAATGCTGGTCGAATGTGTCAAAGCCCGAACTTCTCACCGAGGGCGAGCTTGCGGCGATGGAGCTTTCGGACGTCATTTCTTTCCACTGTTATCTTAGCTTCCCCGAGACCGTCAAGGCGATAGAATGGCTGAAAAGCTACGAAAGACCTATTATCAATACGGAATGGCTGAACCGCATCGAGCACAACGACGTCGAACAGATCTTCCCGCTCTTTTTCTTGGAAAGGATCGGCTCTTACAACTGGGGGCTCATCCAGGGTTACTCTCAGACCTACGAGCCCTGGGGCAGATACTCAAAAGCGATCGACGATCCGGATTATGCCGGGGATTTTGATTTCACCAAGCTTCAGCACGATCTCTACCGCTTCAACGGACACCCGTATATAGCAAAAGAAATAAAG
>JAFTEP010000158.1 GCA_017453605.1 Clostridia bacterium | reverse complement strand
TGAGCTGTCCCGCGCTCTTTCTGTCGGCGAGCGCCTCGACCCTCAAGCTGTCTTCCCCGTACTTCGCCTCAACGTTCTCGCATATGCGGTAAACGGTGGAAATGATCCCCGCTTCGGCGAGCGGGATCGTCATTACGATCCTTTTCTTCCCCTCGGAGAGCAGTTTCTCGAGGGCGTCGGAGAAGTCTTCGATGCCTTCCCCGTTCCGAGCAGATATGAAAACGCACTTTTCATCGGCGGAAGAAGAAAGATTTTTAAGTGACATGAGCGTGTGGTCGTCATCGACCGCGTCGCATTTGTTGAAAACGATCAGCGTCGGTTTTCCGACGGCTCCGAGCTCGTTCAGCGTCTGTCTCGTGACCTCCATCTGCGACGGAAGATTCTTGTCCGAAGCGTCGCAGACTATTATCAAAAGATCCGCGAACACCGCCTCGTCGAGCGTGCTTTTGAACGCCGAGATCAGGTGATGCGGCAGGTTTCTGATAAATCCGACCGTATCAGTGAGCAGGATCTTTCTTCCGGACGCGAGCGTGTACTGACGCGTCGTCGGGTCGAGCGTCGCGAAGAGCTTGTCCTCGGAAAGGACCCCCGCGTCAGTCAGTTGATTGAGTAGAGTCGATTTCCCGGCGTTTGTATATCCGACCACGGCGCAGCAGGCGATGCCGCCGCGCTCCCTTGAGCTTCTCTGAGTCTTTCTGACCGCCTCAAGTTTTCTTATATCATCCTCAAGCGATCTGATCCTTGTTTTGAGGCGTCGTCTGTCTATCTCGAGCTTCGATTCACCGGGACCTCTCGTGCCGATTCCGCCGCCGAGTCGGGACATCTGCTTGCCTTTACCCATAAGTCTCGGAGCGGTATATTTCAGCTGTGCGAGCTCGACCTGAAGACGGCCCTCCGCGCTCGTCGCGTGAGCGGCGAATATGTCGAGGATCAGCATGCTCCTGTCTATTACTGAAGCGGCCCCCTCGAGCTCGTCCTCGATTATCTTGATCTGCGCGGGAGACAACTCCGCGTCGAATATAACAAGCTCCGCTCCGGTGGATCTTACCATATCGGACAGCTCTTCCATCTTGCCTTTTCCGATATAAGTCCTGCCGTCCGGCTTGTCCCTGACCTGCGTGATTATCCCAGCTACAGCGCCGTCCGCGGTGTCGAGGAGTCTTTCAAGCTCCTCAAGAGATATCTGCGCCTCATCGTAACCGTTGCTCTGATAAGAGGAAACGAGGATCGCGGTGCGTCTGCCGTCAGATACACTGTCATCAGAAGGCGCGTCTTCCGCCTGACGCAGGCCGGTCAGGTCTTCATATATATCATTCAAATAATTATCCGTCATCGCGACCTCCTACTTTAGGGTAACAGGAGCTATCCGAACCCGGTTTTGACGGGCTGTTTTTCGCCCCAACTGCGTTATCACCCTTGCAGGTAGGTTACTACCTGCTTCGGGTTCTGCCTTGCCGGAACAAAAAACAGCTCCGGCAAAACTCTCCGACCAGAAACGGATGGATCGGCGAGCATGTTTCGGTACGGACGACGATGGCTTACGAGCGTAAGTCAAGGAGGACAAACCGAAAGATGCCGTCAAGGCGCCGTTTCAGGCGGGTTCGGATAATCCCTGTTACCCTAAGAAATGAATACGGGGGTGCTGCACGAAAGTGATGCTGAGACGCCGCGAGGCGAACCCCGGGGCAAAAATGCCCGAACCTGATACGGATAATACCGGCGTAGGTACAAAATATCGCAAAGATCTGCGCGCCGGACTCGTCCGGCGCGTATTTTTTTCGGAGGTGAACATGAAAAACAAAGCGTTATATCCGATGATGGAGTGCACCATAATGGTCGCGCTCGCGACGGGACTCAGCTTCCTGACTCTCTTCAAGCTGCCGCTCGGCGGCTCGGTGACGGTGCTGAGCATGCTCCCGATCTGTATGCTCTCGATCCGCCGCGGATTGAAGTGGGGGCTGATCGGCGGCTTCATATATTCGGTGATCCAGCTTCTTATAGACCTGTCAGCCGTTCTCTCGTGGGGTCTCACCCCTGCGGCGGTCGCGGGATGCTTCATCCTCGACTATATCGTCGCGTTCACGGTGCTCGGGCTCGCCGGAGTTTTCAGAAAGCACGGCAAGGTCGGGATGATACTCGGAATATGTCTCGCTCTCGCGCTCCGCTTCTGCGCTCACGTGCTGTCCGGAACGATCATTTTCGACGTCTGGATGCCCGAGGAGTGGAGCAGCCCGTTCATTTACTCGATCTGCTATAACGGCTCGTTCATGCTTCCCGAGCTCATTCTGACGTGCGCCGCGGCGTTCGCTCTCGTCAGCATCCCGCAGATCGTCAGCGTAAAGAGGATAAGATGAAGAGAGGCGGGATCTGTTATATAGTCTCGGCGGGGGACGCCTCGCCCGACTGTCTGCCCGAAAAAAAAGAGGGCGACCTGCTGGTCGCCGCCGACGCGGGGTATAAAGCTCTGCGTGACGCGGGGATAGAGCCGGATCTGTTCGTCGGGGACGGCGACTCGCTCGGATATATTCCCGGGCTTGAGAACGTAACGGTCCTTCCCGCCGAGAAGGACGACACGGACAC
>JAFTEP010000157.1 GCA_017453605.1 Clostridia bacterium | reverse complement strand
TGAGGTCGAAGACGAAGCGACACTCTTCGCGCGCTGGGAAAACGGGGCGACGGGACTTTTCGTGACCTCCACCGGTGATTTCCCGGGCACGAACCGGCTCGAGATCGACGGGACCGCGGGAAAGATCGTGCTCGAACACTCGAAGCTTTCTCTCGAGACCTTCGAGCCGGATGAAAGAGTGTTCAGATACGACGAATCAAAAAAGCCGAAGGAAACGAAAAAAGAGGAGTTTACGTTCGAGACGAAGGGATCGCACGCGAAGATAATTGAAAACTTCACCGAGCATCTTCTGAACGGAACGCCTCTCATCGCACCCGGCAGGGACGGACTGAACCAGCTCGCGCTCTCGAACGCGGCGTATCTGTCGTCGTTCAAAAACAAAGAGGTCGCTCTGCCTCCCGACGAAAAAGAATTTGAAGAGCTTCTTGAAGGGCTGAGAAAAAAGAGCGCCGAAAAAGAGGCGAAAAAAACGACGCCCGACGGAAAATACAAATCAAGATGGCAGGTCAACTGGTGATTTTTCCATAGACAAAAGATCCCCGCGGAGAAAAAAACGCGGGAATCTTTTATTGAATCATTCACGCCCCGGGAGAAGCGGCGATGCTGAAGGAGCGTTCGATATACGCGTCCTGCTCTTTTTTTGTCATCCCGTTCCAGAGAGCGTTCCAGCCCGTGACGCGGACCTGGAGATCGGAGTACTTCTCCGGGTGAGCCTGCGCGTCGAGGAGCATTTCGGGGCTGAAAACGTTGAACTGGATCGAGATGCCGTCGAGAGCCATATAGGTCTTTATGAGGCTTCTGACGGCGGCGATCCCGTCGTCTCCGGCGATAGCGGAGGGATGGATCATGGCGTCGAGCACGAAGGCTTCGCTGAAGCGCGTCGGGACGAGTTTGAGCGCCGATCTGATATAGCCGGTGACGCCGTTTTTTTCGGCTCCGTTGACGGGCGCGACGTTCTTTGAGAGTTCCTCCCCCGCCCTTCTGCCGTCCGGGGTCGCGGGAAGCTTTTTGCCCTGACTGATATAGTCGCTCGTGGACGGGACGCCGAGCTTCACGGCGCCGCCCCTCGAATTGCGTCTCTTGGAAAGGTGATCGAAAAGCCATTCTGAAAGCTTCGCCGCGCATTCGTCGGATTCTTCTTCTCCGTTTCCGTACTTCTGTTCAAGGCGCTTTGCCCTCAGGCGCAGTTTTTCATAGCCGTTCCAGTCGGCGGCGAGAGCGTCCTTCAAAGTTGCGGCGTCGACTTCTTTGAGATCGAAGACGAGCTTTTTTACGGCCATGAGCGAGTCTACGGCGGTCGCGAAAGAACAGATCAGGACCGCGGAGTTTGTATACTTCGCGCCGTATGCGTAGACGTCACGAGCCTCTTCGAGAGCCCTCGGGCTGAGCGCCGAGAGGAGGACGCAGGGATTTATTTGGTCTACAAGGCGGTCGAGGCGGTCCGAAAGATCGAGCGAGGAGTCGATGATGAATGAAAGCTGGGCGATGAAAGCCGAATAGAAATCACCGTAGCTTTCCATCAGCGCGAGATCTCCGGTCTTCGGACCGAGCTGTGTGCCGGTGACGGGATCGAAGCCGTCGTTGAGGGCAAGAAGAAGGGCTTTCGCGGCGTTGGGGAGAAGGTCTGTCATGCTCGCCTCGTCGCCCTTGACGTGCATTTCGTTGCAGCCGCTGATGTCCGCGTCCCGCGCCTCGGCGTAGGTCGCGCCGTAACAGCGGGTAAGCGACTTTATCATCCCCGGTTGGCAGGCGAACATAAAGCTCGTTTTGCCTGCGCGGAT
>JAFTEP010000156.1 GCA_017453605.1 Clostridia bacterium | reverse complement strand
ATGCCGACGGTGTCGATGCCGGAATTTACGCAGTTTGAAAGGGGAAAATCGATGAGGCGGTACTTCCCGCCGAAGGGGACCGCGGGTTTTGCCGTGTTTTCGGTGAGCACCATCAGTCTGCTGCCCTGTCCTCCCGCAAGGATCATTGCAACACACTCTTTCTTTCTGAAATACATTGCTCAGACCTCCATTCGGTTTTTGTGTCAGAAATCATTTTTTGTCTTTATTTTCAATTCGTTTCTTATAGAACAGCGCGCCGAGCGGCGGAAGAGTGAACTCCGCGGAATAATCGCAGCCGTGCATTTGGGACTTTTCGGCGCGGACTCTCTTTTTAAAGCCGTCGTCTCCGCCGAAGCGTTTCTCGTCGGATGAAAGCGCCAGAACGTAGACTCCCGCATCGGGAAGACCTATCCTGTATCCGGTGCGGGCAACCGGACAGAAGTTGAAGACGCAGATGAGTTCCTCGCCCGTGCGCGATATGCGCCGGAAGGCGGCGACGCTGTTGTCGCGGTCGTCGGAAATGATCCATTTGAAACCGTCCCAGCCGCTCTCGTTGTCCCAGAGAGCTCTCTGCGAGAGATAGAAGCGGTTAAGCTCCGCGACGAAATCATGTAAAAGTCCGTGGGAATCGTAGGAAATCAGAAACCAGTCGAGCTCCTTTTTGTAGTCCCACTCTATGAACTGCGCGAACTCGTTCCCCATGAAGCTCAGCTTTTTGCCGGGATGGGCGATCATATAAGCGTAGAACTCTCTGAGTCCCGCGAACTTCTCGTTGTACTCGCCGGGCATCCTGCCGATAAGGGAGCGCTTGCCGTGAACGACCTCGTCGTGGGAGAGAGGCAGGATGAAGTTTTCGGAGAACGCGTAGGTGAGCGAGAAGGTCAGCCTGTCGTGGATGCCCTTTCTGAAAAGGGGATCGGCGCTGACGTAGTCGAGCATATCGTTCATCCAGCCCATGTTCCATTTGAAGCCGAAGCCGAGCCCTCCGACCTCCGCGGGCATCGTGATCATCGGGAAAGCCGTGGATTCCTCCGCGATCATCAGGACCGAGGGATCCTCTTTATAGGCGGCGCGGTTGAGCTTTTTGAGAAACTCTATGGCTTCGAGGTTGTAGTTGCCGCCGAATTTATTGGGCGTGAACTCCCTGCGGTTGTAGTCGAGATAGAGCATCGAGGCGACGGCGTCGACGCGGATGCCGTCGGCGTGGTACTCCCTGATCCAGAAGAGCGCGGACGACAGGAGGAAGGAAACCACCTCGTACCTGGAGTAGTCGAAAACTCTCGTGTCCCATTCCTTGTGCTCGTTCATGACGGGATCGGAGGGCTCGTAGCAGCAGGTGCCGTCGAACTCGAAGAGCCCGCTCTCGTCCTTGGGGAAATGAGCCGGGACCCAGTCGAGGATCACGCCGATCTTCGCTTCGTGGCAGAAGTTGACAAAGAACTTGAGATCGTCGTGAGAGCCGTAGCGGTGGGTCGGCGCGAAGTATCCCGTGACCTGATAGCCCCAGGAGCCCTCGAAGGGAAATTCGGTCACCGGCATCAGCTCGATGTGGGTGTAGCCCATCTCGACGACGTAGGGGACGAGATTGAAGGCAAGATCTCTCCAGGTATAGAACGAGCCGTCGGGATGCCTCTTCCAGGAACCCGGATGGACTTCGTAAATATTGATCGGAGACTCGTAGGGAGTGCCCTTCCAGCGTCTCGAGCGGTATTTTGAATCGCTCCACTCGAAGCCGGAGACGTCCCAGACGAGCCCAGCCTTGTCGGGCAGGGACGCGAAACGGAAAGCGTAAGGATCGTTTTTGTAGACAGTCGAGCCGTCGGCGCTGCGGATGAAATACTGATAGCGGTCGCCCTTTTTGGCAAACTCGGATCTGACCTCCCATACGCCGAAGGGGTCCTTTGTCATTTTCAGTTCTTCGGTGTTCCAGAAGTTGAAATCGCCCGTGAGACTGACTTCAAGGGCGTTGGGAGCCCATACCCTGAACACCCAGCCCGAACCGTCTTCGAGCTTATGCGCGCCCATGAACCTGTAGGCGTCGTCGCTCTCTCCGAGCCGGAACCTTTCGCGGGAGAGTTTGGAATCTTCGTCCATCGGTTTGATCCTTTTGTCGGTCTTACTTCCGGGACCGGCTTCGGTTCCGAAAGCTTTTCATATTATTTTAAATATTCTATCATATTTTTTTGATTTTGTATATAGATATATACGTTTTTCTGCAAAAAAACGGGAAAACGGGAGCCGGCGAGGCGCCGGGAGAAAAGCTATTCACTCTGATCTGAGAGCTTCGACGGGATCCTTCTTCGCGGCGAGCCTCGAGGGCAGAAAGCCCGCGAGCATAGTCAATCCGAGGCTGAGGGCTATAAGAAGCAGAGCCGTGGAAAGCGGGAGCGCGGCGTTCAGCGACATGACGCCCGAGAGCGCGTGGATGATGAGATTGATCGGCAGAAGAACGACGAGCGTGACGAGTATCCCGATGACCCCGGCGCAGAGACCGACGATGAAGGTCTCGGCGTTGAAGACTCTGGAAACGTCGTTTTTGGAGGCTCCCACCGCGCGGAGGATGCCGATCTCCTTGGTGCGTTCGAGAACGGAGATATAGGTGATGATGCCGATCATGATGGAGCTGACCACCAGAGAGACCGAGACGAACGCCATGAGAACGTAGCTGATCGCGTTGATTATCGTGCTGACTCCGCTCATCATCTGAGCGACGTAGTCGGTGTAGGTGATCTTCGAGGCTTCTTCCGACGAGTCGTTGTAGCCCTTTATCACCTGCTCGGCCTTCTCCTTGTCGGCGAAGGTGCGGCAGTAGATGCTGACGGAGGTCGGGCTGTCCTTGTCAGCCCAGCCGAGAAGCTTGAGATTTTCTTCGTAGGTAGACTCCGAGACCTCCGATGGGACGAAGTTTTCGTAGACCGAAAGAAGATCGTTGTCATCGAGCTCTTTCTCGCCGAGCATCGCCGAGAGTTCGGCGTCGCCGAGACCCGAAAGAGACTGCGAGACCTGCGCTTCGTACTCTTTTTTTATCTTCTCGGAGACCATGCGGCGCATAAGGGAATCAAAATCCTCGTCGCTCATGGCGGAGAGCATCTGCATCACGGTCGACAGATCCTGGGAGCCCATCTGATCCGCGAAGCTCTCCGAGATCATTTCTTCGAGCTCTTTTCTCGAATGACCTGACATGAACTGCTCGGTCTGTTCTTCGACGAGAGCGTCGTCCACGCGAAGCGAAAGGGCGCGGTAGATCGCGGCGCGCTGTTTTTCGCCGGCGGAAGAGATATACTTCTTTGCTTCTTCGATCTTTGCGGCGTCGTCCGCCGGATCTGAAGCGTTCCCGAAAGGAAGTCCCGAAATGACGTCGGTCGAGGGATCGGCTGTCTGGCGCTTGATGAGTTCGTTTTCGGAGGTGACTTCCAGGACGCGGTCGGTGAGAGCTGAAGTGTAGCACAGATAGCCGTCGAGCATCGCTGCGACGGCGTCCGGGTTCTTTCTGATTATGCCGGAGATCTTCAGAGTCACGGCGTTCGGGCTCGCCCAGAGAAGATCGGCTCCGGCGTCTCCGGCGAGAAGATCCGTGCAGGAACGGGTGCTTTCATCCCAGACGTATCTCTCGGCGGCGGGGATGACCCGGAACTCTCTCGAAAGAAGATCGCCGTATTCCCAGCGGTCGGAGGCGACCTCTATCTGTTTCCCGCTCGAGGATGCGAGCATATCGGCGCGCATCTTTTCCACGTCCCTGAGACCCAGTGACCAGATCACGAAATCGTTGAGCTCGTTGTTCTCGTCGACGACGAGGACTATCTCCTCTTCGTTCTCCGGCCATCTGCCGGCGATGACGTCGTACTGCTCTTTCAGAAGCGGGTCTATGAGGCCCCCGTCGCTTCCGGGGAGCATCTGCTCCCATATATCGTAGTTCGAGAACGAAACTCCGCTCATAAAGCCGGAGCCGGGAGTGAAGGT
>JAFTEP010000155.1 GCA_017453605.1 Clostridia bacterium | reverse complement strand
CTCCGGATCGGCCTCTCACCTGATAAGGGTGCGCGAGCCGGAGGGACTGGTGATATATTGCCTTGACGGAGAAGAACCTGAAACGGTTTTTTCGGAATCGGAGAAAATCTACACTCTCGAAGGGAAAAAGCTCGTTTTTGAAAACGCCGGCGACAGGGCTATCACGCTTATCGTCGCCGAAAGAGGAATAAACACGCGACTTGCGCCCGGAGAGAAGACGGAAAGCTCGGGAGAAAAGATAAGTTCCTTCACGCTTTTATCGGGCGAAAAAAGCACGTTCGTCACCGACGAGAAGTCGCTTCGCGCGGCGCTCGGTTCCGACGCGGACAACGTCGTCGTCTGCCGCGACGTCTCGCTCGAAGAAAGGCTCGATTTCTCGCGCCTGTGCCGGATAGACCTCTTATCGAACGCGATAGACGGTGAATTGAGGCTTTCGACGAATGAGCGGGGCGATCTCGCGCTGATAGCCCAAAAGCCCGGCTCGATATTCTTAAGCGCCGACGCGCCGAGGGTGAACGTTCTGACCTCGGGTTCTCCGCTCGCGAACGCCGAGTGCGCAGGGTTCTATCTCAAAGCCGCCGCGCTCGACGGGAACCCGCTCGACGGATCGCTCTATCCCGTGAACAGTTTTTCGATGCTTCGTTCTCTGGCGGAGGGTGAAGGGATTCGCTTCGCGGAAGAAGACACGATCGTTTTCATAAAGAGCTTCGCTCTCGAGAGCGATCTTGATTTCAAGGGCGTTTATTCGCTCGATTTCAAAGCGGTCCCCTCGTTTGAAAACAGAGTGCTGAGATTTGAAAGCGCCGGGGCTCACAGGATCACCGTGAACACGACGGCGGAACTTGACACCTCGTTTATCGTGATCGACTCTCCCGAGACGGAGCTCGTCTGGACCGGGAGGATGCCGGAGCTTGAAAAGCTGAGCGAGACGATAGAGGTCAGGACGCTGAACAACGAGAGCATGGATCCCTACAGGCTGGGCGGCGAGACCGAAGCCGTGCTGAAGAGCTTTTCCGTCCACGGAGAGGATCTGTCGCACCCGATAGAGTTTTCGGAGAACGGCAGACTGCTCTGCGGAGAAATGGACAACATCGACGCTCTGTCGCTTCTGAAGGATGCAACGGTGATATATGAAGTCGAAAACGGATCGCTTTTGATAAACGGAGAGCGGATCGCAAGCGGCGAAAAAGCCGATCTGAGCGTGAGAAGCGTCGTCACTCTCACTGACGAATCGGGCGCGAGCAAAAAGATGCTCCTGAAGATCGAGAGAAAATCCGGCCTCCTGCCTATAATCGAGATCAACACCGATAACGGCGTTCAGATAACCTCCAAGACGGAATACGTCAACGCGACGATCTCCATCGACGCGGGGACAAGCGGCTTTGAATCGCTCAGGACGACACGGGTGCAGATAAGAGGACGCGGGAACTCGACCTGGAAATGGGAAAAGAAGCCGTTCAAACTGAAGTTTTCGGAGGACGTCTCGCTCTTCGGGCTCGCAGAGTCGAACGAATGGGCGCTCCTTTCGAATTACGCGGACAAGAGCCTTTTAAGAAACGCTCTCGCATACGAAATGGCGCGGTGTCTGAGTTTTGAATTCACTCCCTCTCAGTTTCCGGTCGACGTCTATCTCAACGGGGAATATCAGGGGGTTTATACCATAGGCGAACACCTCGAGGCGGCTCCGGGAAGGGTCGAGACCGAATACAGCCCGGATCCGGAAAAGACAGACTATCTGCTCGAGGTCGGCGGTGTGGATTCGACGAAGAACACGAAGGGCGTCGACTACTTCCACGCGGACACGATAAAGCACATACTGATAAAGTCGCCAGCGGACGAGAAGATCACCAAAAACCATTTCGACGACCTAAGTTCCTACTTTATAAAGGCCGACAAGGCGGTCAGTTCCGAAAAGAACTGGAGAGACTTCGTCGACGAGGAAAGCCTGATAGACTGGCTTATCATGATGGAGCTGACAAACAACACGGACGGCGCGTTCAGACGGAGCTGCTTTTTCACCAAGAACGCCGGTGAAAAGCTGAAGCTCGGGCCGGTGTGGGACTTCGATCTTGCTTTCGGGAACTTCAACAGGGACAAGGCCAATTACGATCAGTGGGCGACGACGACCGACGACGATTACGTCGGAGTGACCTGGACCGCGCATCTATTGCAGGACAAAGAATTCGTCGAAGCGTTCAAAAAACGCTGGGACGAAGTCAGAGACAGGCTTCTTGAAACGGCGAACGCCTATCTTGACAAGTACGAACCGCTCGTCACGCCTTCCGCGGAAGAAAACTTCCGTCTGTGGGGAAATCTGAACATCAGAACGACGATGCAGCGTTCCGACGTCACAAAATACAACACATACCCAAAACAGATCCAGTATATCCGCGATTTTCTCACCGATCGCGCCGAATGGCTCGACGGCGAACTCGAAAGGCTGTATTCCGGCGGCGTCTACGAGATCCCGGTGATAGAAAAGGACGAGGAAAAATAAGCATCTATAAACTCAAGCTCCGGGCGATTTCGCCCGGAGCAGATGTTTATATGCGGTATAAAAGTCTTATTATTCGCCCTTATCAGTTGCATTCCGCTTCCAGCGGGCCGGCGAGCTCTTTGAGGAAGAAGAGCCTTCCGGGGAGAGTGGGCATATAGGTCGAGGTGATCCACGGGGTCTTCTCATGACGGAGGGTCATCCAGAGGCTGAGACCCTGCCACTGCATACCTCTGCCGAAGTTGCCGTCGGCGCCGCCGATGGCGTAGTCGGCCTGGAGGAAGATGCCGGGGCCTATGGTGTTGGCTCTGCAGGGGACGAGGGTCGTCCTCGATTTGAAGCTGGTGAGAGCGTTCTGCTCGACCGTGATCGGGTGGATCTTCGCGCCGAGACGGTAGGGCGCCTTCTCCCATTCGGCGGCGGTGGCGAAATCAGCCGCGAAGGTGGGCTCCCAGAAGGCGATGTGGCACATCCTGCCGATGCCGTAGACCAGAACGAGCTTCGCGCCCTGAGCTTTGAGGGCGGCGATCTTTTCGGGATAGGTGGGAAGATTGGTCTTGGTCGCAAAGTTCCTCTGAGAAGCGGGGACGGTCAGCGCGCCGAGCGGATCGAACAGCGCGTTCTCCATGGCGTACTGGAAGGAGCCGTGATCCTTGGGAGAAAGGGTGTTGCCCTCGCCGTCCGCCCATTCGTCCATGTTGAAGGTCCAGACGTGGTCGCAGGGGATATCCCACTCTTTGATGAAGTAGACGACCCACTTATACATTCCCATCGGTCCGACCGGAAGAATGAAAGCGATCTTCTGAGCGGCTTCCCTCGCCTTTTTGATCTGCATCGCGATCTCGTGACCCATATAGGTCTCGAACTCGCCGAGGGTCTCGCAGCACACGGGCTGAAAAAGCTTGTTCCAGCCGGGCTGACGGTCGCAGACGGTCTCGGGGGCGCCGACGCAGGCGTCGATCTTAGAAAAATCCCATCCGGCGGGATAGAAGCCCTCCAGAGCGGAGCCTTTTACGGTAGAATTGAAATCCATAATAAAATCCTCCTGTTTTTTTGTGAAAGTCAGTTTTTCAAGCGGGAAATTCAGGGCAAAAGTCTCTTTGTCGTTCCTTTCAGGTAGACCTGGCACATACGGTAGCCCTCGGCGTAATCCGCGCCGCACTGGAAGCCTCTGCACCTCGAAAGGGTCTTGACCATATCCGGGAAGTCGATCCCGTCGTGATCGCGCATCCAGACGATCTGCGATTCGTGGCAGTTGAGCATTTCGAGCTTCTTGTCGACGTATGGAGTGATGTCGACGTACTCGGTGGGAACGAAGTTCACTCCGGCGAGCGGATCCATATAATAGATCGGGACGAGGCTCGCTCTGCCGGTAGATTTCGAGGGATAGTTCGGGAGGGTCGCGGTGAAGCTCGCGTCGAAAACGAGACGGCTGACCGCGGTGTGATCGGGCATATAGTCGTCGGGAGAGTGAGTGATGATGAAATCGGGCGCGACTTCCTTGATGACCTCGACCACCTTGTCGCGGCTCTCGCGGTTGTTGTCGTAGATCTCGAGATCGTCGAATCCGCCGTGGATGACCTCGAATCCGCCGATAGCGGCGCTTTTTTCGGCTTCCTTTGCGCGGATGACTCTGAGCTCGTCGGGCGGGATGATCTCGTGGCCGAGGTTGCCGCTCGAAAGGTGGCAGACGACGACTCTGTCTCCCCTCTCCTTGCATTTGAGCAGAGTGCCGGCGCAGGCGATCTCCATATCGTCGGGGTGTGCGGAGATAACAAGAACTGTGTACATCTTGAATATATAAACTCCTTTCTCAATTTCTGAAAATAATTATAAGCCCGGAGGACTTGAAATACAATGGAAAATCAGATATAATATTTATAAAAAAAGACCGGAGCGAAAAATGATGCAGAATAAATTTACACCACTCGGATTTGAAAAGCTCATCAACGTGGAAAAGATATACACGGTATTTTATATGGAGCTGTCGAAGCATTTTTCCTACGGCGGAGAACAGCACGACTTCTGGGAAATGGTCTATATCGACAAGGGAGAGATGCTCTGCACCGTGAACAAGGACCGCTTCGTGCTGAAGAGCGGAGAGATCGTTTTCCATAAGCCCAACGAATTCCACAATCACACCGGAAACGATCTTGTCAGCCCCAACGTGAGCATAATCAGCTTTGAATCAAAAAGCAGGGCGATGAAGAATTTCGACAGGAAGATCTTCAAGCTGACGCCCGACGAAAAGGCGCTTTTGTCTCAGCTCTTTTCGGAGGCTCTCTCGTGCTATAGGATGACGGATCTGACGGACCCGCTTACACAGAAGCTCGAAATGATCCCCGAAGCCCCGTTCGGGAGCTCGCAGCTGACAAAGAACCTGCTCGAACAGTTTCTGATACGTCTTTGCAGGAAGACGGACGCCGTGAACGAAAAACTCAGAAGGAGCTTTTTCGTCGACGGGATAGAAGTGCCTTACGAAATGAAAAAGATCCTGGACTATCTGTCAAATAACGTCTGCAGCAAGCTCACGGTCTCGCAGATCGCAAAAGCCAACGGAAAGAGCGAGAGCGCGCTAAAGCAGCTCTTCGCGCGCTACAGGAAGGACGGGGTGATCCACTGCTTCAACCTGATGAAGATAAACGAGGCGAAAAGGCTGATAAAAGAGGACACTCACAATATGTCGCAGATCGCGGAGATCCTCG
>JAFTEP010000154.1 GCA_017453605.1 Clostridia bacterium | reverse complement strand
GACCGGAGGCGACCCAGGTCTGAGGATTCATAAGTATGGCCGCGTCGAGCCCGACGTTGTAGGGGAACTCCTGCACGAATTTCTTCCACCAGGCGCGCTTGACGTTGTTTTTGATCTCGACGCCGAGCGGACCGTAGTCCCAGGTGTTCGCAAGACCGCCGTAGATCTCGCTGCCGGCGAAGATGATGCCTCTGTTCTTGCAGAGGGCGACGATCTTGTCCATCGTTTTTTCGGTATTGTTCATTTTTTTCGTTTCCTTTATAGCATATTTTTATTTCGTTTTCAGAGCGAAAGGATCGCTTTTATAATTTCGTTCAGAGCGGAAGTGTCCGCTTTTTCGATCTCTCCGGCGTCCTCCGCGCGGGACAGCGCGGGATCGAGCGGAAGAGAAGCGGACGAAGCGATTCCGAGAGAAGCGGCGGTCGCGTCGGCGCGGCTTTCACCGAAGATGAAGTGCTTTGCTCCGCAGTCGGGGCAGACGAAATACGCCATGTTTTCCACGAGCCCGAGGACCCTGACATCCATCATCTTCGCCATGTTGACCGCCTTTTCAACGATCATCCCCACAAGATCCTGCGGGGTCGTGACGACCACTACTCCGTCGACCGGGAGCGACTGGAACACGGTCAGCGGCACGTCGCCTGTTCCGGGAGGCATATCGACGAACATATAGTCTACGTCGTTCCAGTTGACCTCGGTCTAGAACTGTCTGACGGCTCCCGCGATCACCGGTCCGCGCCACACAACGGGATCGGAGGGCGAATCGAGTAGCAGGTTTAGGCTCATGATCTGTATGCCGGCGGCGGTGACGGAGGGCTGGAGCAGGCTGCCGCTGACGAGCGCCCTCTTAGTGATCCCGAACATCTTCGGGATAGAGGGACCGGTCATATCGGCGTCAAGCACGGCGCAGCGCTTGCCCGCCGCGGCGAGTGCGCAGGCGAGCTGAGCGGTGACGGTGGATTTTCCGACGCCTCCCTTGCCGCTGATGACGCCGATGACTTTGCCGACCCTGCAGCCCTCGGCGAGATCGTCTTTTGTGATGGCGTTTTCTCTTGAAGAGCAGTTGGCCGAACAGGTCGAACAGTCGTGAGTGCAGTTTTCGTTTGGTTCGCTCATATAAAGATCATCTCCGTATATTCAAAGTTTTGTTTCGTCGAGTTCGAGCCAGACCGGGCAGTGATCGCTGCCCTCGATCCCGCTGAGGATCCCCGCTCCGGCGACGGCGCCGGCGTGAGGCGTGTCGATGAGAAAATAGTCGATCCTCCATCCAACGTTGTTCTCTCTGGCGCGGGCGCGGTAGCTCCACCGGGAGTAGGCGTCGCGCCGGTCGGGATAGAGAAGGCGGAAGGTGTCGGTGAAGCCCGCGTCGAGAAGGCGCGTCATCTTTTCGCGCTCCTCGTCGCTGAAGCCGGGGTTGCCGACGTTCGATTTCGGGTTCTTGAGGTCGATCTCCTTATGCGCGACGTTGAGGTCGCCGCAGTAGACGGTGCATTTTTTCTTCGAGAGACCGACCAGATACTCCCTGACGGCGTCCTCGTACTCCATGCGGTAGTCGAGCCTTCTGAGCCCGTCCTGCGCGTTGGGGACGTAGGCGCAGACAAGACAGAAAGAGGGGTATTCGAGGGTTATGACCCTTCCCTCGTCGGTGAAAGCGCCGTCTATGCCGAAGACGGCGGAAAGGGGCTTTCTTTTCGCGATGACCAGCGTCCCGGAATATCCCTTCTTTTCGGCGCTGTTCCAGAACTGCCAGGCTCCGGGCGTTTCGATCTCTCCCTGATCCTTTGTCATCTTTATTTACTGCAGACAGAAGAAATCCGCGCCGAGCGAGTTATACACGTCCATGAAGCCTTTCGTGAGGCAGGCGCGAAGGCCGTTGACGTTCCATGAGACGAACTTCACAGCGCGCCCACGAAGCTTTCCACGGCAAAGGCGCTGTTCTTCGCCGCCTCCGCCGCGAAGACCGGATAGTCGACTCCGCCCTCTCCGTCGGCGTTGTCGGAGATCGCGCGGACAGCGACGAACCTGACGCCGTTGACGAAGCATACCTGCGCCATGGAGCCTCCCTCCATCTCGCAGACCCAGGCGCCGAAGGCCTTCTTTATGCTCTCCTTCTTGGCGGCGTCCGAGATGAACTGATCGCCCGAGGCGACCGTGCCGAAATAGCACCTGACGCCCTCTTTTTCAAGACAGGCTTTCATAAGCTCTCCG
>JAFTEP010000153.1 GCA_017453605.1 Clostridia bacterium | reverse complement strand
TCAAAAAATCTATTGACATTTGTGAATTTGATTGATATAATCACTATGAGTTATCGTCGGAGACAGAAGATGGAAAAAAGAAAACACGATTTCGACCCCTCGTTCCTCGAGCTGATCTACAAAGCGGCACGGGGAAATCAGGACGCGTTCTGCAGTGTCGCCGACAGATACCAGCCGATGATAAAACGTCTCGCCGCGGGTTTTGACGTCCCGGAAACGGAAAGGGACGATCTCGCGCAGGAGGGGCTGATCGGTCTGTATAAGGCCGTGATGACCTACGACCCCGAGCTGAGCGGATTCGGGACCTACGCGTGGCTCTGCGTGAAGCGGAGCATGATCTCCGCGCTGAGGGCGATGAACAGGGACGCCAAGGAAGTTTCGAGTCTCGACGCCGACAGCTGTCCCGATCTGCCCGATCCGAACGGCGATCCGCAGGCGATCTTCGGCGCGAGGGAAAGCTACGAGGCGCTTCTCGGGCGCATCGACGCCTGCCTATCCCCTTATGAGAACTCCGTGCTGAGGCTCTTTCTGGCGGGCTCTTCCCACGACCGGATAGCGGCAAAACTCGGCACGACAAGAAAGAGCGTCGACAACGCGATCTGCCGGATAAGGCGGAAAATAAGATCCGTCGTCGAGTGACTCCGACGAATGACAAAATGCCCGCGCGGCTCGAAACGAGCGCCGCGAGAGCGGAGGAGGCGGTGTGATACCGCCCGCGGGTGAATAATAATTTTTTTAACCAAGCGAGGTAAAAAGGCAATGTACGAGGACAAGACGTTAGTATGCAAGGATTGCGGACAGGAATTCGTTTTCACCGCCGGCGAGCAGGAATTCTTTGCTGAGAAGGGCTTCCAGAACGACCCTCAGAGATGCAAGGCTTGCAGGGACGCGAGAAAGCGTCAGGGCAAAGCACCCAGAGAAATGTTCACCACCGTTTGCGCTAAGTGCGGCAAGGAAGCCAAGGTTCCCTTTGAGCCGAAGAACGACCAGCCCGTTTACTGCAGCGAGTGCTTTGCGGAAATGAGAGCTCAGGCGAACTGAGAAGAGACGGCTTGTCGCAATAAGATCAGATCGTTTCTTGCGGCGCGGTTATGCAATCGGCATTACCGCGCCGTTTTCACACTCACAAATAAAGAAAGGAACGGATATGAAAAAGCTTTTATGTCTCCTGACGGCGCTCATAATGCTCGCCGCCGCGTCGTGTTCGACGCCCGCCGAGACTGCCGCGAACACCGCGCCGGCGAGCGGCCCGGAAACTGCAGCACAGAGCGCGGCCGCGCCCGCAGACGAGCAGAAATATCAGGACAGCGACCTGACTCTCTGGGCGGAATGCTCAGCTAGCGAGGGCGAGAGCATCGACCTTGCAAAAGAGGCGGTGACCCTCGACAAGGGTCTCACCGTCAAGGGCAACACCCTGTTTTCAGGCGCAGAACTTCCCGTGATGTACTTCACGGCGCAGAAGGCCGGAAGACTCACCGTCAGCACGACTCCCGGTCTTGCGCAGAACACCGACACGATCACCGCCTCGAAATCCTTCGAACTCAAAGAGGGACTCAACCGGATCGAGACCGAGATCAGCGTCCCCTACGGCTGCACGCTGACCTTCGGCGCTCCCGGAGACACGGCTGTGCTCGCGGCGAGCGGCGAAGACTCTCTGTGCCGCGGCGTGACTTCGAGCGGAAAGGTCCTCTCCCCCGCGGTGAAGATCTTATGCTCGGGGCTGACTGAGAAACTTCTCGTCGGAGAAGGGAACGAGACGGAGGAAGATCCGAAACTGCACCTGTACGCCGAAGTGAGCGAGACGGGTTCCGCCGTGTTCGCGAGCGACGTTATTTCGGGCGCGAGAGTCACGAAGATGCGCTTCAACGTCTCCGCCGCGGAAGCGGGAGACACGCTAACGCTCAATCTCGTCAGGCTCGGATATAACGAGGACAACAAATTCCGCCTCATGGAAAAAGTGCCGGCCGGCCAGATCACCTTCGACAGAGACATAGAAGACGAATGGTATGACTGGGAGGGCTCCATAAGCGTTCCCAAGGGCTGGAAACTCAGTTTTCTTGACGAGGGCGACGGAACGTTTCTGGGGTACTTAAAAGGCGCGACCGGAAAAACCAGGAACGACAGGTTCCTCGGATTCTTCAACATCAAAAACGGAGCGGTCAGCACCTCCAACGCCAATCAGTTTTTGGCGATGAGGATATACGGAGTGCCGGAGCCCGAAGGCCCGGAGGACTATCTCGAAATGCTCTCGCGGATCGAACCGCCGGCTCCGCTGAACGCGGACGAGCTCGCCCGGCTGAAGGGCCTCCTCGAAGGAAAGAGCTTCTCCCTGCTCGGCGACAGCATCACGACCTTCGCCGGGATCTCCAACAACACCGCGATCAACTCGACGATCGGCGGAAACGCCTCGTATTACGGCGGCGGAGACCGCCTTGCTCAGGCGGACACCTGGTGGACGCGGCTCGCGAACGACACCGGAATGCAGGTCTGCGTGAACAACTCCTGGTCGGGCTCGAGGATCCTCGACGGCGACGGGAACACCTGGCAGTCGAGATGCGTCAACCTGCACCGCGACACAGAGGCAGCCAAAGCCTCGGGATATAAGCTCGAGCCGGACGTGATCCTCGTCTATATGGGCACCAACGACTACAACGTCAGAAACCCGGTCGGCGACATCGACGAATCGCTGGCGGGCGGCTTCGACTACACGAAAGACGAGCCGAAGGACACGGCTGAAGCGTTCTACATCACGATGAAAAAGCTCCTCGAACGCTATCCCGACGCGGACGTCATAGTTATGGCGTCGTACTTTGTGAACCTCGGGAACGACGACGGCAGCAGACTGAGCGAGTTCAACGCAAAGCTGAAGAGAGTCGCGGAGCTTCTCGGTGTGGACACAGTCGATCTTCAGACCGAAAGCGGATACACGACCTCGAACCAGTGCGGATATTCCCACGGCGACACGCTCCACCCCAACGAGGAAGGGATGAAGCTGATCGCGTCCTGTGTGGAAAAAGCCCTGCTGAGACATTTCGGATAAGCAAACAGCAAAACGCGCCCCGCCGTAAAGACCGGCGGGGCGCTGATTTACGTTCATTTCAGTGAGACGCTGTCGGGCCGTAAATAAGTGAAGACCTTCATTTTTCCTTCCTTCACGCGACTGACGAAATCAAGTTCGTTTTCGATCGGCGTTTCGCTTTCCATACCCGCGAAGCGGTGCTTTGAGCCGCCGCGATGGTTGTCGGTCCCGGCGAACTCGATAAGAGAGTAGCTTTCGGCGTAATGGCGCGCCATGGAGTTGACGAAATCGTCCATACAGGCGTTCACGACCTCGACTCCGTGGACGTGGCGCGGGAAGAGCCGGATGTGGTCGATGTAGTTTGCCTCTCTGTAGGGATGAGCCTGGATCACTAGCGCTCCGCTGTCCATGAAATACTGAAGCTCTTCTGTCTTTTTCATATCTTCGATCTGCGGATTGGAAAACAACCAGTCCGGATCGAGCCCGTAGACGAGAAAATCCGTGCCCTTATACGAAGTCTCGAAGCCGAAAAAGACCTTCAGCCCGATCTCTTTTCCGAATTCGAGCCCCTTCTCGTAGTCCGAAAGATAGAATTTCAGTCTGTCCGCAAAGGAAAGGGAAGCGTCGACGTTGATGTTGCCGTCGATGAAGTGATTCGTGATGAAAACGCCGTCGTGACCGAGCTTTTTATAGGCGATCAGCGATTCCTCGACTCCGACTTTGGCGCATTTAGAAACCGGGAACGTGTGAAGGTGAGTTTCGTATCTGAACAATGAAGGTCACTTCCGTTTTTATAATATACCGCAAGTATATCAAACGGCGGGCGCGTTGTCAACAGCTTAGAGGGACTTTGCCCGGACAAATGTTAAAAAGCTCTTGAATAAAAGTCGGATATATGGTAAAATCAAAATAAATCTTTAAACCGAGGAGCAAAAAATGAGAGCAGCGTTTTACGAAAAAGACATCACTCCCCCGCTGTACTGCCATCTTGCGGGCTCCTATACCAACTACGTCGCAAAGGATGTGCTCGATCCTCTGCACGTCAAGACCGCGCTTTTCGAGAACGACGGCGTTTACGCCGCCGCGGTCGCGATAGATACCTGCGAAATGCCGGACGATATGCACGATATCGTGACGAAGAGGATCAGCGAACACACGCCGATCCCGCCGGAAGCGGTGCTTCTGAGCGCGACCCACGACCACAAGGGCATCCCGATCACAGACGAGCCGCAGGTCAACGCCTACGCCGACGAGGCGTTCAAGGACGTCGTCTACAGGCTGATCGCCGACAGCGTGATACTCGCGTATATGCGCCTTAAGCCGGCGAAGACTTTCTTCGGAAAATCAAAGTGCGAGGGGATCTCCTTCTGCAGGGACTTCATCGACGACGAGGGCAACTGCCGCACGTTCAAGTGCGCCGATGGATTCAGACCCGCGGCGACTCCCGACAGAGAAGTCCCGGTGATCTTCGTCACCGACGAGAACGACGCTCCGATGGGCGCGGTGGTGAGTTTCGCCTGCCATCAGGACACGGTGCACGGCGACAACTACTCCGGGCAGTATTCCTCCGTGGCCGCAGGGATCCTCAGCGAGAGGTTCGGGAGAGATTTCGTCACGGTGTTCTTCCAGGGGACCGCAGGAGACGTCAACCACGTCGACGCCGAGCATCACGTCAAGCCGCCGAGAGATTTCTACAAGACGATGGGCGAAAAGTTCGCCGCGTCGATTGAAGAGGCGATCATGTCCTCCGAGCCGATGCCCGAAGACGTCGGCTGCGCGAAATCGAGGCTCCCGGTGAAGAGAAGGATCCTCGAGGGCGACGCGCTGATAGAAGAATCGCAGAAGCTCGTCGAGGAAAAGGATCTGATGTCGCTGTCGAACCTGATGTTCTACAACTGCTCGCCGAAGAGCGAAGAGACAGAAGTCTGGGTGCAGTGTCTGAAGATCGGCGACGCCGTGCTGATGGGCTTCCCCGGCGAGATCTTCACCGAATTCGGGCTCGACGCGAAGGCGCGTTCGCCGTTCGGGAGGGTCCTCAACGCCACTCTCTGCAACACCGGCTGCGGATACGTCGCGCCGAAATACGCCCACACCCAAAAGAGCAGGCTTTACGAAACGAAGCTCTGCTTCGGAGCCTGCCTCGACGAGAACGCGGGCTATCAGATCACCGACGAACTGATAAGACTCGCAAAAACGCTGTCGCCCAAACAGGACTGACCCCCCTGCCGCGGACAAGAAGAACAAACGAACTCGCCGGAGGTGCGCAATGAAACAACACAAGTCGAGCGAAGACTATCTTGAAGCGATCCTCATGATTAGAAACAAATCCGGGAACTGCCGAAGCATCGACGTCGCGGCGCACATGGGCTTTTCAAAGCCGAGCGTGAGCATCGCGATGGCAAAGCTGGCGAGCTCGGGGCTTGTCAGCAAAGACGAAGACGGTCAGCTTTATCTGACGGACGCCGGGAACGCGATCGCGATCAGGACGCTCGAGAAGCACAACTTTCTGATCGAGCTCCTGACGCACATCGGCGTTCAAAAAGAGACCGCCGAAGAGGACGCCTGTCTTCTCGAACATTCGCTTTCCGACGAGAGCTTCGCAAAACTGAAAGAGTGGTTCGAAGAGAGAAGATAATATAAAGATAATATAAGGAAGAATTTGTCTTCACGCCCCGGGCTCTTCAAAAGATGCGCCCGGGGTTTTCATCGGGACAAAAAACATGGTTTTCACTATTTTACTATTGACAATATGTGTTTTATCGCATATAATTAATATAAACAAAACGAATTACTGAATGATTTTTTGAGGAATT
>JAFTEP010000152.1 GCA_017453605.1 Clostridia bacterium | reverse complement strand
TTTTTCCGTGGGTCTCCCACGGAAAAAACACCGCCGACGAGCGCGCTTGACGCGCGAGTCCGCGCGCCGAGGGGAGGAAGAAACGCGAAGCGTTTCTGACGGCGATAAGCGCGCGAGAGCTTGATCAAAAGCAGCGCTTTTGATCAACCCCGAAAAATAAGCCGACGGCGTTTTTTCGGGATCGATCCACTTGAAAATCGCAGATTTTCAAGTGAGAGCGCAGCGACCGATACACTTGAAAATCGCAGATTTTCAAGTGAAACGCGTAGCGTTAAACTCGCCTACGGCGGCCGCGTCTTGCGGCAGCCGTAGGCGAGCCCGGATCACTTATTTCAAGCCTGTGCTTCTTCGGACGCCTCGGGCTTTTCAGCCTTCTTTTCCTCTTTTGCGTCTTCCTTCTTATCTTCCTTCTTGGAAGCCTTCGCGGGCTTCTTTGCCTTCTTGTCCTCTTCGGGCTTGGGCTCGAAGCCGATGACCTCGACGAGAGCCATTTCAGCGGCGTCTCCGCGGCGGGGTCCGATCCGAAGGACTCTGGTGTAACCGCCGTTCTTGTCGGTAAACGTCGGCGCGACGACGTCGAACAGCTTCTTGACGACGTCCTCCTTGGTGATGAAGGTCATCGCCTGCCTCTTGGCGGCGAGAGTCCCGCTCTTTCCGAGCGTTATCATTTTATCGGTCAGAGCTTTGACTTCCTTTGCTCTGGTGACGGTGGTCTCTATCCTGCCCTTTTCGAGAAGATAGGTGACCTGCCCGCGGAGCATTGACATTCTGTGGTCTGTTGTTCTGCCGAGTTTTCTTGTTCCGGGCATAATTTTTTCCTCCTGTTTTTCTCCTCAGTCGTCCTCGTGCTTGAGTTCGAGACCGAGGGATTTGAGCTTCGCGATGACCTCTTCCAGGCTCTTCTTGCCGAGGTTGCGGACCTTGATCATGTCCTCCTCGGTGCGGTTGATGAGGTCTTCGACGGTGTCGATTCCGGCTCTCTTCAGGCAGTTGAAGGAACGCACCGACATATCGAGCTCTTCGATTGTGGTTTCAAGGACTTTCTCCTTGATCGTCTCCTCGCGGTCGACCATGATCTCCGCGTTCTGCGCCTGAGCGGACAGATTGATGAACAGGTTCAGATGCTCGTTGAGGATCTTTGCCGCGAGACTGATCGCTTCCTTGGCGGAGATCGTCGCGTCGGTCTGGACCTCGAGAGTCAGCTTGTCCAGCTCCATCTTGTCGCCCACACGCGCGTTGTCCACGGCGTAGTTGACCTTGAGGACGGGAGTGTATATCGAATCGGTGTAGATCGTGCCGATGGCAGGGGTATGGTTGAGCTTGTTCTTTTCCGACGAGACGTAGCCTCTGCCGCTGTCGAAGGTCAGTTCCATGTAGAACTTGCCGCCCTCCGCGACGGTGCACAGATGATGCTCCGGATTGAGGATCTCTATATCGGAATCGCACTTGATGTCGCCCGCCGTGACTTCGCATTCGCCGCTGACGTCGATGATGACCGTCTTCGGCTGGTTGGTGAAGAGCTTGGCGGTGATACCCTTGACGTTGAGGATGATCTCGGTCACGTCCTCCCTGACTCCGGGGCAGGTCGAGATCTCGTGGAGAACTCCGTCGATCTTGACGCTGGTCACGGCGACGCCGGGAAGCGAACTGAGAAGGATCCTCCTGAGAGCGTTCCCGAGCGTCAGCCCGAAGCCTCTCTCGAGGGGCTCGATCTCAAACACACCGTAGGACAGATCTTCGCTCTGTTCGACGGTTTTGATATTCGGCCTTTCTATTTCTATCATTAATTGCCCTCCTATAAGTATTAAGAACACATTTCAAGCCGCCGGAAACTTTCTTCCGGCATACGGTTCAAAACTGAAAATCCGAGGGTTATTTAGAATAGAGCTCGACGATGAGGTGCTCCTCGATCTCGAAGTCGACGCTGTCTCTGGTGGGCATGGAGACGACCTTCGCGGTGAAGTTCTCCTTGTCCGCTTCGAGCCACGCGGGGACCGCTCTGGAAGCGGTGTTCTCGATCAGAGTCTTGAACTTTTCGGTCGCCTTGGACTTGTCCTTGACGGCGATCACGTCACCCGGCTTGACGAGCATGGAGGGGATGTTGGCGTTTCTGCCGTTGACCGTGAAGTGTCCGTGTCTGACAAGCTGTCTTGCTTCCCTGCGGCTCTCGCCGATGCCCATCCTGTAGGCGACGTTGTCCAGTCTTCTCTCGACCATGATAAGCAGGTTGTCGCCCGCCATACCTTCCTGTTTGAAGGCCTTCTCAAAGTAGTTCCTGAACTGCTTCTCGAGGATGCCGTAATATCTCTTGGCCTTCTGCTTTTCTCTGAGCTGAGTGCCGTATTCCTTGGTCATCCTGCGGCCCATTCCGTGCTGGCCGGGGATGACGGCGCGTCTGGTCAGAGCGCACTTGTCGGTAAAGCAGCGTTCGCCCTTCAAAAACAGCTTGGTGCCCTCTCTGCGGCACTGTCTGCAGGCGGGGCCGGTGTACTTAGCCATAAATAATACCGAGTTTTTCTCTTGTTTTTGAAAAACTTTTCCCTTTCTTCAGATTTTTTGTCTCAGACTCTTCTTCTCTTGGGCGGACGGCAGCCGTTGTGAGGGATCGGGGTGACGTCCTTGATGAGTGTGATGTCGAGTCCGGCGGTCTGGAGCGCGCGGATCGCGCTCTCTCTGCCCTGTCCGGGGCCCTTCACAAAGACCTCGACGGTCTTCAGACCGTGCTCCATGGCGGCCTTTGCGGCGGTCTCTGCCGCGGACTGAGCGGCGAAGGGTGTCGATTTCTTCGAGCCCTTGAATCCGAGCTCACCGGCGGAAGCCCACGAAATGGCGTTTCCGTTCACGTCGGTGATGGTGACGATGGTGTTGTTGTAAGTGGAGCGGATATGAGCCGCGCCCTTCTCGATGTTCTTGCGTTCGCGTCTTCTCTTGACGACCTTTTTTGCCTGTGCCATCCTTGGTCTTCCTCCTTACTTCTTCTTATTGGCGATGGTCTTGGCGGGACCTTTTCTGGTTCTGGCGTTGGTCTTGGTGCGCTGACCTCTCACGGGCAGACCCTTGCGGTGACGGATGCCTCTGTAGCAGCCGATGTCCTTCATTCTCTTGATGTCGTAGGCGATGTTCCTTCTCAGGTCGCCTTCGACGACGTAGTCGTTCTCGATGACTTCACGCAGCTTTGCGATCTGGTCGTCGGTGAGGTCTTTAACTCTGATATCCGGATCGACTCCGGTAGCCTCGAGGATCTTGTTGGACGAGGTCCTGCCGATACCGAAAATGTACGTCAAGCCGATCTCGACGCGCTTTTCTCTGGGGATATCAACGCCTGCAATTCGAGCCATAACTTTCCTCCTATAATCAACCCTGTTTTTGTTTGTGTTTCGGGTTCTCGCAGATCACCATGACGATTCCTTTTCTTCTGATGATCTTGCACTTTTCACAGATCTTCTTAACGGAAGGTTTTACTTTCATTTTTTACCTCCATAATCTAAAATCTTTATTCCTGTTTGTTTTTCTTTCAGAGCCGGCGGATGATCCTGCCCTTGGTGGGATCGTAGACGCTGACCTCCAAAAGGACCCGGTCCCCGGGGATTATCTTGATGTAGTGCAGCCGCATCTTTCCCGAAATGTGCGCGAGTATCACCATTTCGTTGGGCAGCTTCACCTTGAAGGTTGCATTGGGAAGGTTTTCTAAGACCACGCCCTCAAATTCCATGCAGTCTTCTTTTGCCATATCCGGTGTAACACCTCAGCTTTCTTTGCTCTTTTCAAAAAGCGCAAGTTCTTTTCTCAGCAGAGAATTCGTAAGGCCTCCCGAAACTGCCAGGCTCTTTATCACGGCGCTTTCGCCCGCCCTGAGAAGATGCCTGAGCTTCTTTCTCTTCGGGCGCTCGACGCGCCTCAGCCTGCCGTCCGCGATCAGCCGGAAATTTTCCTCGGGCTTTGCGACCACGGCGAAAAGCCTTCCGGAATCTCTGCCTGCTCTCGATAAAACGATCGTTCCTAAATCCATCTGGTCCATTTTTCAGTCCCGGGTGAGTATCACGGGTCCGCCGTCGGTGATGAGCACGGTGTTTTCGTAGTGGGCTGCAAGCCCGCGGTCCACCGTCACGACGGTCCACTCGTCGTCGAGCACCCTGATCTGCGGGGAAAACTGCGTAATCATCGGTTCCACCGCGATCGTCATCCCGCTCCAGAGCCTCGGACCGTGCCCCGGTCTGCCGTAGTTGGGGACCTCGGGATCCTCGTGCAGGTTCTCGCCCACTCCGTGTCCCACGTATTCCCTCACCACGCCGTAGCCGGCGCTCTCTGCCGTCTTCTGGACCGCGGCGGAGACGTCTCCGATCCGCTGTCCCGGCTTCGCCTCGGCGATGCCGTCCCAGAAGCTCTGTCTGGTGACGTCGATGAGCCTCTGCGCCTCGGGACTGATGCTTCCCACCGCGAAGGTGTCCGCGCAGTCCCCGTGGAAGCCGTTCTTGAACGCTCCCACGTCCACGCTCACTATATCGCCCTCTTTGAGTTCCCTTTCGTCCGGGATGCCGTGGATGACGACTTCGTTCACGCTTATGCAGGCGCTGGCGGGGAAACCTGCGTAGTTTAAGAACGAGGGTCTCGCGCCGTGCTCTTCGATGAAGCCGCGGATCGCCCGGTCGAGCTCTTTGAGCGTCAGTCCCGGACGGACCAGCCTGCCCGCCAGGGACCTTGCGCCCGAGGCGATCCGGCAGCTCTCTCTCATTTTGTCAAGCTGATCCTGTGTCTTTAGTTTTATCATTTTATACCCAGTGAAGCAAAAACCAGCTTTGATGTGTCGTCGGGCTGCTCCTGCCCTTCGACCGTCGCAAGGATACCCTTCTTTTCGTAGTATTCCTTGAGCGGAGCCGTCTGTGTCTCGTAGACCTCGAGGCGGTGCCTCACGGTCTCGGGCATATCGTCCCCGCGGACGATCAGTTCTTTGCCGCAGTCGTCGCACACTCCGTCGACCTTGGGTCTGTTGTAGACGGTGTGATACGTTTTCCCGCAGCCGGAGCATACCCTTCTGCCGCTCATGCGGCAGACGATGACTTCATCGGGAACGTGGATGTTCACGACCCTGTCGATCTTTACGCCGAGCGCTTCGAGCGCCTTCGCCTGAGCGACCGTCCGGGGAAAGCCGTCGAGGATGAATCCGTTTTTGCAGTCCTCCGCGGCGAGCCTTTCCCTGACGAGGCCTATCACGATCTCGTCGGGCACGAGCGAGCCCGCGTCGATGAAGCTCTTCGCTTTGACGCCGACGGGAGTTTCATCCCGTATTGCCGCCCTGAGGATCTCGCCCGTCGAAACGGTCGGGACGATCAGAGCCTCCGCGGCGCGCGCCGCGTGGGTACCCTTTCCGGCGCCGGGGGCACCCAGGAAAATGATCTTCATATCAGTATATCGGTTTCGTCCGCCGGCCCGTTATCAGCCCAGGAAGCCCTTGTAGTGGCGCATCGTGATCTGGCTCTCGAGGTCTCTCTTGGTCTCGAGGATGACGCCGACAAGGATCAGGAGGCTGGTTCCGCCGAACGTGAAGCTGCCGAGGTTGACGCCGAGGGCGCTGATGAGCATCGGCAGGATGGCGATGAACGCGAGGAAGAAGGCTCCGATGAGGGTGATCTTCTTCAGGCTCTTGTTGATGAACTCAGCCGTCGGTCTGCCCGGACGGACACCCGGGATGAAGCCGCCGTTCTTCTTGAGGTTGTTGGCGACCTCGACCGGATTGAACGAGATCGTCAGATAGAAGTAGCTGAACGCGATGATCAGCACGAGCAGTATCAGCGCGTACCAGACGCTCATCGTCTGGAAGAAGCTCAGAAGTCCGTACCAGAACGTGCCCTCCTGAGGAGTCTTGAAGAACATGGCGATCGTCTGGGGCAGCATCATGATCGAGTTGGCGAAGATGATCGGCATAACGCCGGACATATCCAGTTTGATCGGCAGATAGGTGCTCTGACCGCCGTACATCTTCCTGCCGACGACCTTCTTGGCGTACTGCACGGGAAGTCTGCGCTCGGAGTTGGTGACGAACACGATGAACGCCACGACCAGAACGAGAAGGACCGCGATGCCCGCGTAGATGGCGACCATTCCGATTCCGCCCGCCTGGGTGTACTGTCTGATGGGCTCGAACATGGTGGGGAAGGAAGCGATGATGTTCGCGAACAGGATCATGCTGATGCCGTTCCCGACGCCGAACTCGTCGATCCTCTCGCCCATATACATGATCATCGCGGCGCCGGCGCAGTGGCAGGCGACGATGACGATGCCGGCGAAGGTGCCGGTGTCGTTCAGACAGTTGTTGTTGCGCAGAGTGACGTAGTAGCCGTAGCTTGTGAGAAGAGCGAGACCGACGGTCACGTATCTTGTGATGCGGTTGATCTTCTTCTGTCCCTCTTCGCCTTCCTTGGCCATTTCCTCAAGAGGCTTGATGGCGATGGTGAGAAGCTGCATAACGATGGACGCGGTGATGTAGGGAGTCACGGACAGGGCGAACAGGGTCGCCTGGCTGAACGAGGAACCGCTGAGGATGTTGAAGTACCCCAAGAGGCTTCCCTGGGCGCTCATGCTGGAAAACCAGCTTCCGATCGTCGCAGCGTTGATGTAGGGGACCGGCAGGACGCAGCCGACTCTGTAGAGGAGAAGGATGATGACCGTGAAGATCATCTTTTTCCTGAGGTCGGGCAGCTTCCATGCGTTGATAAGTGTCTTAAACACCTCAGATCACCTCTGCTTTTCCGCCAGCGGCTTCGATTTTTTCTCTTGCTGCGGCAGAAAAGACCTTTGCCCTGACGGTCAGCTTCTTTGTGAGCGTCCCGTTTCCGAGGACCTTGAGGTCACCGGAGCCCTTCACGATCTTCTTAGCCGCGAGGGTCTCAAGATCCACAACGGATCCGTCCTCGAGCTTATCCAGCGCGGAGAGGTTTACGATGGAATAATCTTTTGCGAAATGGTTCTTGAAGCCCCTCTTCGGGAGTCTTCTGTAAGCGGGGATCTGTCCGCCTTCGAATCCGGGTCTGACACCGCCGCCGGAACGGGCGTTCTGTCCCTTGTGGCCCTTGCCTGCGGTCTTGCCGTTGCCGGAGCCGGCGCCTCTGCCCCTGCGGAAATCCTTCTTGGCGGATCCCGGAGCGGGAGACAGTTCATTCAGTTTCATTTGAAATTCCTCCTTCCTTCGGGATCAGACGTTTTCGACTTTGATCAGGTGAGAGATCACCGCGATCTTGCCGTCCAGCACGGGAGTGCTCTCCTGTACCGTGGAATCGCCGATCTTCTTGAGTCCGAGAGAAGCGGCGGTCCTCTGCTGCTTTTCGAGTCTGCCGATGAGGCTCTTCGCAAGCGTTATCTTAACCTTTGCCATTTTCTTCTCCTTTCCCGTCACTTGAGGATCTCTTCAGCGGTCTTCCCTCTGATCGCAGCGACCTCTTCGGCGGTGCGCAGAGCTCTGAGACCTTCAAAGGTCGCCCTGACCACGTTGGTGGGGTTGTTGGATCTGAGGCACTTGGTACGGATGTCCTTGATGCCCGCCATATCCAGAACGCTTCTCACCTTGCCGCCCGCGATGACGCCGGTTCCCTGGGGAGCGGGCTTCAGAAGCACTCTGCCCGCGCAGTATTCGCCGATGATCTCGTGGGGGATCGTCGTTCCCTTGACGGAAACTTCGATCATGTTCTTCTTGGCGTCTTCGGTGCCCTTTCTGACAGCCTCGGGACGCTCCGCGGCCTTTCCGAGACCGCAGCCGACGTGGCCGTTTCCGTCGCCCACCACTACCAGCGCGGTGTACTTGCGGACGCGGCCGCCCTTAACGGTCTTGGAAACGCTTTTGGTGTAAACCACGGTCTCTCTGAGATCGAGAGTTGCCGCATCGATTTTTGAAGCCATAGTTTCCTCCTTAGAATTTCAGTCCGCCGTCGCGGGCGCCGTCTGCGAGAGAGGCTATCCTGCCGTGATAGAGGTTGCCGCCGCGGTCGAAAACGACCTCGGTGATGCCCTTTTCGAGCGCCAGCTTCGCGATGGCTTCGCCGACTTTTCTCGCGCCGTCCTTGTTGCCGCCGTCGCCCTCGAAGCCCTTCATCAGGGAGTTGTACGCGACCAGCGTGACGGCCTTCTCGTCGTCGATGATCTGGGCGTAGATGTTCTTGGTGGAACGGTAGACGCTCAGACGGGGTCTTTCGGAGGTGCCGAATATCCTCTTGTGTCTGTGGAGACGCTTCTGATTCTTGTCTATCTTGTTAATCATGCCTGTTCTCCTCCCTTACTTGCCGGCCTTACCGGACTTGCGGCGGATATGCTCGCCCTTGTAGCGGACGCCCTTGCCCAGATAGGGCTCGGGAGGACGCTTTGCGCGGATCTCCGCAGCGATCTGTCCGACCGCCTGCTTGTCGACACCGTGAACGATGATTGTATTCTGAGTGGGGCACTCGAAGGTGATCCCGTCCTTCTCATCGAAGATGACATCGTGAGAGTAACCCAGCGCCAGAACGATCTGGCTGCCCTTCTTCGTGACGCGGTAGCCGCCTTCGGAGATCTCGAGGGTCTTGGAGAAGCCCTCGGTGACGCCGGTCACCATGTTGGCGATCAGGCTCCTGGTGAGTCCGTGAAGGGCTCTGTGGCTGGGATCGTCACTCGAACGCTTGACGGTGATCTCGGCTGCGCTCGCCTCGATCGTCATTTCGCTGGAAAAGCTGTTGGTAAGCTCCCCCTTGGGTCCCTTGACGGTGACGGTGTTGCCGTCCACTGTAACCTTGACTCCGGCGGGGATCGCTATCGGCATTCTTCCTATTCTTGACATAGCTTTATCCTCCTTACCAGATGAAGGCGAGCACTTCGCCGCCGACGTTTTCTTTTCTCGCCTGCCTGTCGGTCATGATGCCCTTGGAAGTGGAAACGATCGCCACACCCAGTCCGTTCATGACCTTCGGGAGCTCCTCGCAGCTTGCGTAGATGCGCAGGCCGGGCTTGGAAACTCTCTTCAAGCCGGTGATGACCCTCTGTTTAGAAGGCGTGTACCTGAGACTTACCACAATCTTGCCCTGCTTGCCCTCCTCGGGAACGACCTCGAAGGACTTGATATAACCTTCGTCAAGAAGGATCTGCGCTATTGCAGTCTTGACCTTGGAGCAGGGGATCTCGACCTTGTCGTGCTTTGCGGAATTTGCGTTTCTTATCCTTGTGAGCATATCCGCGATCGCATCAGTGATTTGCATTTAAAAATTTCCTCCTTAGCACTTAGTTTGCTTTTTTGCACTTGAGTGCGAATATTTTCGATCACCAGCTGGCTTTTCTCACGCCGGGGATCTGACCCTTGTACGCCAGTTCTCTGAAGCAGATCCTGCAGATCCCGAACTTTCTGAGATATGCGTGCGGTCTGCCGCAGATCCTGCATCTGGTGTACTCGCGGGTGGAAAACTTCTGTTTTCTCTGCTGCTTTAAGATCATTGATTTCTTTGCCATTTTCTTCTCCTCACTTTGCGAAGGGCGCGCCGAGAGCCTTGAGAAGCTCTCTCGCTTCCTCGTCGTTTGCCGCGGTGGTGACGAAAACTATGTCCATGCCCCTGATCTTGTCGATCTGTTCGTAGTTGATCTCGGGGAAGATGAGCTGTTCCTTGAGGCCCAGCGCGTAGTTTCCTCTGCCGTCGAAGCCGTTGGGGTTGATGCCCTTGAAGTCTCTGACGCGCGGAAGAGCGATGTTGAAGAGCCTGTCGCAGAATTCATACATCCTGTCGCCGCGGAGAGTGACCTTGGCGCCGATCTTGACGCCCGCCCTCAGCTTGAAGTTCGCGACGGACTTCTTGGCGATGGTCGGGACGGCCTTCTGACCGGTGATGGCGGTGAGATCGGTGATGATGCTGTCGATGACCTTGGGATTGTCCTTGGCGTCGCCGGCACCGATGTTCAGAACGATCTTGTCAAGCTTGGGGATCTGCATGGGGCTTTTGTAATTGTATTTTTTCATCAGCGCGTCGCGGACTTCGCTGAGATAAAAATCTTTAAGTCTTGCCATATCCTTTTACCTTTCTGAGAATTAGAGCACCTTGCCGCACTTGGCGCAGACGCGCTCCTTGCTGCCGTCCTCGGCAACCTTCGTCTTTGTCCTGACCGCCTTCTTGCAGTCGGGGCAGTAAAGGTTGACCTTGCAGGCGTACATGGCGCTCTCCGCCTTCACGATCCCGCCGGCTTCGCCCTGTTTTTTGGGCTTGACGTGCTTGGAGACGATGTTCAGGCCCTCGATGATGACTTTGTCCTCTTTGGGGCTGACGCCGATGACCTTGCCCTTCTTGCCCTTCTCGTCGCCGGAGATCACCATGACGGTGTCGCCGTTTTTGATATGAAGCTTTTTCATTGAAATTTCCTCCCCATCAAAGTACTTCGGGGGCGAGTGACAGGATCTTGGTGAAGTCTCTGTCACGGAGTTCCCTTGCCACCGGTCCGAAGATACGGGTGCCGGTAGGCGTCTTGTCGTCCTTGATGATGACCGCGGCGTTCTCGTCGAACTTCACGTAGGAGCCGTCCGCTCTGCGGATGCCCTCGACCGTCCTGACGACCACCGCCTTGACGACGGCGCCCTTCTTGACGACTCCGCCCGGAGCCGCCTTCTTGACGGCGCAGACGATGATGTCGCCGACGCCGGCGTAGCGTCTGCCGGTGCCGCCCAGCACGCGGATACACATCAGTTCTTTGGCGCCGGTATTGTCGGCGACCTTCATTAAGCTCTGCTGTTGTAACATTTTATTGCGTTTCCTTTCCGAAAAATCAGCAAAATCTCGCGTTCGGCTGCGGTAATGAAATTACTTCGCCTTTTCGATGATCCTGACCAGTCTCCAGTTCTTGTCCTTGGAGAGAGGCCTGGTCTCCATAATGACGACCTTGTCGCCGACGCCGCACTCGTTGAGTTCATCGTGCGCCTTGAACTTCTTGGTCGTGCGGATGATCTTGCCGTAAAGGGGATGTCTTGCGTTGTCTTCGATGGCGACGACGATCGTCTTGTCCATCTTGCTGCTGACGACCTTTCCGGTTCTGGTCTTTCTCAGATTTCTTTCGTTGTTCATATCTGCACTCCTTTATGCCTGTTCGCCGGCGGCGATCTCTTTCTCACGGATCACGGTCATGACCTGAGCGATGCTGCGTCTGGTCTCGACGATCTTGTGAGGATTGTCAAGCTGATTGATGGCGTGCTGAAAACGAAGACGGAAAAGCTCGTTTTTCAGTTCACGAAGCTGGTCGTTCAGCTCTTCGGCAGTCTTTTCTCTTATATCCTTGATCTTCATTCAAAAAACCTCCTCAGGCGTCCTGCTTCGTGACGAATTTGCACTTGATGGGCAGCTTGTGAGAGGCAAGACGCATTGCTTCCTTCGCCTGATCCTCGGGGATCCCGTCCATCTCGAACATAACTCTTCCCGGCTTCACGACCGCCACCCAGTATTCCGGAGAACCTTTACCGGAACCCATGCGGGTCTCGGCGGGCTTTTCGGTGATGGGCTTATCGGGGAAGATCTTGATCCAGACCTGTCCGCCTCTCTTGACGTATCTGGTCATGGCGATACGGGCGGCCTCGATCTGATTTGAGGTGATCCACGCGGGCTCGAGCGCGACCAGACCGAAGGAACCGTTGGTCACGGTGTTGCCTCTGTAGGCGCGTCCGGTGAGCCTTCCGCGGTGCACTCTCCTGTATTTAACTCTCTTGGGCATCAACATGATCAGTTCTTACCTCCCTCTTTGGAAGCGTCGTTCCTGTCCCTCCTGGGACCTCTGAAACCGTCTCTCGCGCCCGGACGTCTGTCGTTGTTGTTCCTGAAGCCGTCGCGGCGGTTGGGACGGCGGTCGCGCCGCTCGTCGTTCCTTCTCGGATTGGTGCGGTTGACGTTCTGGAGCACTTCGCCTCTGTAGATCCAGACCTTGACGCCGATCTTGCCGTAGGTGGTGTCGGCCTCGTAGAAGCCGTAGTCGATGTCGGCGCGGATGGTCTGCAGCGGGATGGTGCCCTCGTGATAATGCTCGGTGCGCGCGATCTCGGCGCCGGCGAGTCTGCCGGAGCAGCTGATCTTGATCCCTCTGGCTCCGAGTCTCATCGTTCTGCCGATGGCGAGCTTGACGGCCCTGCGGAAGCTGACGCGCTTCACGAGCTGAGCGGAGATGTTCTCCGCGACGAGCTGTGCGTCGAGGTCGGGATTCTTGATCTCGGTGACGTTGACGCTGGTGGGCTCGCCGACGAGCTTTTCGATCTCGGCTCTGAGCTTTTCGATCTCGGTGCCGCCCTTGCCGATGACGAAGCCCGGCTTGGCGCAGTGGATGGTGACCTTCACTCTGTTGGGGGTCCTTTCGATCTCGATCTTGGGAACGCCCGCGTTGAAGAGCTTCTTTCTGAGATACTTTCTCAGATTATAGTCGCTGACGAGTTTGTCGGCAAATTCTTCTTTCTTGGCGTACCATCTGGAATCCCAGTCCTTGATGACGCCGACGCGAAGACCGTGCGGATTTACTTTCTGTCCCATAGTCCTCTTTCCTCCTTACTCCTTGGGCGCCACGCATACGGTGATGTGCGAGGCTCTCTTCATGATCCTGAACGCTCTGCCCTGCGCCCTCGGCTGCACCCTCTTGAGAGTGGTGCCGGCGCCAGCGTAGCACTCGCTGACGTAAAGGTTCTCTTTGTCCATGTGGAAGTTGTGTTCAGCGTTTGACTCAGCTTCCTTGAGGAGCTTCAGTATAACGGGGCTCGCCGCCTTGGGGGTGTTCCTGAGGATGCCCTTCGCAAGCGCGAGATCCTTGCCCCTGATGAGGTCGAGCACGACGGCGACCTTCCTGGGAGAGATCCTGACTTCTCTTCTGATCGCTCTGACAGCCTTGATTTCTTCAGCCATTTTGAGTTCTCCTTTCCCGGTCAGGAGTTGGAGGTCTTTGACCCGCTGTGACCCTTGAAGGTCCTGGTGGGTGCAAATTCGCCCAGCTTGTGTCCGACCATGTCCTCGGTGATGTAGACCGGAATGTGCTTTTTGCCGTCGTAGACCGCGATCGTGTGGCCGATGAACTCGGGGAAGATCGTGGAGGAGCGGCTCCAGGTCTTGAGGACGCGCTTCTCGTTCCGGTTGTTCATTTCTGTAATTCTGTTAAAGAGCTTATCTTCGACGAAGGGGCCCTTTTTCAAGCTTCTGCTCATATTCCTGCTCCTTTTTATCTATCGTTTCTGCGCTTCACGATGAGCTTGTCGGTGCGAGCCTTCTTGTTGCGGGTCTTATAACCCAGAGCAGGCTTGCCCCAGGGGGTGACGGGACCGGGACGTCCGATGGGCGCTCTGCCCTCGCCGCCGCCGTGCGGGTGATCGCAGGGGTTCATGACGGAGCCGCGGACGGTCGGGCGGATGCCCATGTGGCGCTTCTTGCCGGCCTTGCCGATCCTGACGTTCTCGTGATCGAGATTGCCGACCTGACCGATAGTCGCCTTGCAGTCCAGACGGACGTATCTGACTTCCTGGGAGGGAAGGCGGACCTGAGCCATGCCGTTTTCCTTAGCCATGAGCTGAGCGGCGCTGCCGGCGCTTCTGACGAGCTGCGCGCCCTTGCCGGGATAGAGCTCGATGTTGTGGATCATCGTGCCGAGCGGGATGTTGGCGATCGGAAGGGTGTTGCCGGGCTTGATGTCGGAATGCTCGCCGGAGGTGAGCACGTCGCCGACCTTGATGCCGTAGGGAGCGATGATGTAGGCTCTCCTGCCGCCCTCGTACTCGATCAGAGCGATGTGGGAGGTGCGGTTGGGATCGTACTCGATCGCGATGACCTTTGCATCGGCGGTCTCCTGACGCTTGAAGTCGATGATCCTGTATTTCTTCCTGTTTCCGCCGCCCTTGTGACGGACGGTGATCCTGCCGGTGTTGTTTCTGCCGGCGTTGTGCTTCTTGACCGCGAGCAGATTCTTCTCGGGAGTCCTCTTGGTGATCTCTTCAAAGGACTGAACGGACATTTTTCTTCTGCCCGGAGTTGTCGGTTTGTAAACTCTGTTTGCCATTTTCTTCACTCCTTATCGAATCACATCATACCCTCGAAGAACTCGATGGCCTTGGAGTCCTCGGTGAGAGTGACGATCGCCTTTTTCCATGCGCTCGTTTTTCCCAGATGGACGCCGAGCCTCTTCTTCTTGGCTCTGCAGTTGATAACGTTTACCGCCTTGACCTTCGTCTTGGGGAAGACTTCCTCGACCGCCGCCTTGATCTGAGTCTTGTTGGCGCCGGGAGCGACCCGGAAGGTGTACTTCTTGTTGGCGGCCTCAGCCATACTTCTTTCGGTGATGACGGGCTTGAGGATAATATCGAAGGATGTCATCATTTTCCGTAAACCTCCTCGATCTTTTCGATTGCCGCCTTCGCCACGACCAGCTTCTTGTTGTCGAGCACCTGATAGGCGTTGAGGCTGTCGGCCTGGATGGTCGAAGCGTAGGGGATGTTGGCAAAGCTCTTGACGGTCTTCTCGTCGGCGTCCGCGAGGACGACGGTGGTCTTCTTGTCGGCGCCGAGAGCCTTGAGCAGCTTGTCCATGACGGAGGTCTTGTACTCCGAAGCGGCGAGTCCGTCGACAACGATCAGATCGCCGTCGGCGACTTTCGAGCTGAGCGCTCCGGCGAGAGCGAGCCTTCTGACTTTCTTGTTGACGCTGACGCGGTAGCTCCTCGGCTTGGGAGCGAACGCGACGCCGCCGTGCGTCCACTGAGGCGATCTGGTCGAGCCCTGACGGGCGCGTCCGGTGCCCTTCTGTTTCCAGGGCTTCTTGCCGCCTCCGGAAACCTCGCCCCTGGTGAGGGCGGACTGTGTGCCCTGTCTCTGGTTGAGCAGATATGCGCGCACCACGGAATGGATGACCGCGCTCTTGACTTCCGCTCCGAAAAGCTTATCGGAAAGAGCGATCTCGCCGGCGGGCTTTCCGGCCATATCAAAAACTTGTACGTTCGGCATCTGTTTTTACTCCTTCCCGCGTTATGCTTTGACCGAGTCGCGGATGAAGACGATCCCGTTTTTTGCTCCGGGGACCGCGCCCTTGACTGCGATCAGGTTCTTATCAGTGTCGATCTTGACGACCTCGAGGTTGAGAACGGTCACTCTCGTGTTGCCGTACTGACCGGCCATCTTGAGGTTCTTGAAGATCCTCGAGGGGCTGGAGTTGGCGCCGACGGAACCGACTTCGCGGTGCACGGGTCCGACGCCGTGGGTCATCTTCAGTCTGTGATGTCCCCATCTCTTGATGACGCCCGAATAACCGTGGCCCTTGGAGGTGCCGACGATGTCGACCTTGTCGCCGACGGCGAAGGTATCGACCTTGATCTCGTCTCCGGCCTTCATGCTCTCGGCGTTATCGAGCCTGAATTCCTTGAGGTGTCTCTTGTTTGTGATCCCGACTGCCTTGAAATGTCCCTTCAGGGGTTTGGTGACCTTTCTTTCGGCAATTTCTCCGAAGCCCAGCTGGACCGCGGAATATCCGTCCTTCTCGGCGGTCTTGACCTGGCTTACCGCGCAGGGACCTGCTTCGATGACGGTGACCGGCACTACGGTGCCGTTTTCGGCGAAGATCTGGGTCATTCCCAGCTTTCTGCCGATGATCGCCTTTTTCATTGTTCCTCCTAACTGGTTATTGGTTGAGCGCTTTTGGATTTTTCCTTAATTATAAAGGGAAGACGCCCAACGTGACGAGTCGGTTCAGTCGAACTTGTATTCGAGCTCGACTCCGGCGGGGAGCTCGACCGACATCAGCGCGTCCACGACGTTCTTGGCGGGATTTGCGACGTCGATGAGTCTTTTGTGAGTCCTCATCTCAAACTGCTCACGGCTGTCCTTGTACTTGTGGACGGCGCGCAGGATCGTGATGATCTCCTTCTGAGTGGGGAGGGGGACCGGTCCGGAGACCTTGGCGCCGAGGCGCTTCGCGGTCTCGACGATCTTCGCGGCGCTCTGATCGATGAGGGTGTGGTCGTAAGCCTTGAGTCTGATGCGGATTCTTTCCTTTGCCATGTTTGATAGCCTCCTATAGTTTTGCGCCCTTACGGGCGTTCTGCGGTGGCAGACAGCGCCAACAACGCGGCCGGGCGTTTCCTCGGCCCTCAACATAAAACGGAATCCGCGGAGGCTTTCGCCGCCGCCGGTCCCGTCAAACGCTCTGAGGGCAAAATACCCCTGACAGGATCGCCTGAAACGGTAGCGGACACTGTTTGCGCCCGAATTATTCGGACATACTCTGCGGAAATTCCCGAAATAAGCCTAAATCCGTTGGGAAAAGGCCGTTTTTCGCAACCTCCCGCTTCATCGCATATCAAGCGGGGATTATTATAATATGACCCGTCTTTTTTTGCAAGACCTTTCTTGATATTTCCTCAATATTTACAAATTGTTAACATTTTGCCTCCAAAACCAAAAAAACGGCGTTTTCAGGCGTCAAAAACAAGCGATTGTATCTTTACGGATCAACGGGCGGAATATCTTGTGTTCAGGGCATCCAAAACAGCTCGCAAACCTCGGATCACGGCTTCCCGTCCCCTGATCCGCGCAAAAGACAAGTTCTGAAAAAAGTTTGAGCTCCGGACACGAACAGCGCCTTTCGACTTCCGGATCGCTCCTTACGGCGCGCGATTTGTCCCTTTCGGCGCATGAAGAATACCGCGCGAAGCTCAGAACGCGGCCGAGAGCAGCCGATCCGCGGCGAAGCATATCCACGACGGCGCAGGCAGTCGGTTCGTTGTTACGGTTTCCGTCATACGGCGTATGAAAAACACGAAAACAACAGAAAAACCGGGCTGCATATAACAACATATAATAATATGTAGAAAAACGCGCAAGTCAGCCGGATACGGCAAATTGAAAGTGAAAAAGGCCACTTTATCACATCCTGTGCAAAAACCGGTGGAAAACTCGCAGGAAACGCGGAAAAAATCCCGTCGGGATCTCGCGAACGGTGTCGGAAGCAGAACTTTTCATATAACTCGATCCTTTTTTCAACAAAAAAGCCACCTTGCGGGCGAAAAATTCAAGAAGTTTTTTCACAGGTGTGAAAAAAAGAGGTGAAAAACATTTTCCGAAAGGGTGTGGAAAACCGCGGCTATTCGAGGTGATAACATACATGCCGCGGGGAAGTTATCTCAGCGCCCGCTTGAGGAGCAAACGATCACAAAGTCAAACAGTCACAAACGTCAATATAGCTATATTAATTCATTTGTAAGGTTTTTAATGATATACAATAAGCGACTAATGATATCAATAACGTTCACTTTCCACGGTAATATATAAGAATATAATAGTACTTGACATTTATATTTTTTTGTGTTATTATATAATTGTGGATATGAGGATAAAGTGTTCCGTCTAACTAAATAAAGGAGAATTAATTATCTGAATGCCGGAGATGTCTATTACCTTAAAGTCACAGTAACCAACAGCTATATGGAATTTTATAATAATATTACGTATTCTATAGATATTCTCGATGATTAGGAGGAAAGGTATGAAAAGAACGCTCGTTATCGTTTTTGCCATTCTTTTTTGTTTGCCGGTGCTGATCTCCTGCTCGGAGAACGCCGGGACCGCCGCGACTCTGACGGAACAGTTGTCCGACAAGGTTTCCGGGAGCGCGGAGCCTGAACGCACTTTTATCACAAAAACCGAGCTTGACGCGGTAATAGACGGGGCGATCCTGAAATATGAACAGAGATCGGACGAATTTGCAAAGATCGACTGCGAAAAGTATCAGAAATGCTTTTATCCGAACGGGCCCGAAAAATATGCGCTTGAATTTGATTTTATCGACCTCGGCGAGCTTGAGTCGTCGGATCTTGACGCGAGGGAAAAATTCGATAAACTCGTGAATGATTATATGATCCCGATCACTCTTATGATCTGCGAAGAGATTGAGGCCCGTCTTGAGCCCGGCTCTTACGTCTCGCTTTACGGCGCTCTCGGCGACGACGTCGGCCAAATGTACAGCGGACAGCCGCCGTATGATTGTTTTTACGCTCTTTCGACGAAAGACCTCAAAGGAGCCGACAGTTTCGCGGCATTCATTCATGACTACCGGCTCCATAACAGAGACTGGGTGGATTTCGATGTTGAAGACGTTATCGACGGTTTTTGCTGTCTGGATCCTTCCAGCGGATTCATTACGCTGCTGAATTCTTCTAATGTTGTCGTCAAGAACGAAAAATCTCCATCGGGAACGAAAATAGGTTTTTATTTCAGCGACGAAGAGCATCTTGTATTCCCGAAGGGGAGAAGCGGATCGCTGTACAGACAGCTGCTGCAGATCCTCAGAGAAGAATCCGCGCAGTAAGACACGAAAACTTTCAAACAGGAAACGGCTTGTGGGCTGCTGCAGAAAGCCATCCTGAATGATCATTATCCCCGTCTGCGCAAGACATATACAGAATTATTATCGCCGCCGTATCCGGCTTACCGGAAACGGCGGCGAAAGGCTTTCACGGCGGGTCGTCGTGGCGTGAATCCGACCCTTCCGGCGTATAAATATTACAACAGCAATATATTATTTAACAATAATTCCGAATTGTCCAAATTCCCGGGGTCAAGGCGCTCGGGGCCCCCGCGAAAGCTTGCTTTCGTGGGGTGGAAACGGAGTCCCTTGCGGGATCCAAGGGGCGGAGCCCCTTGCAGCTCCCTCGGCCGCCGGAGGCGCGTTACTGCTCGACGGAAGGGAAGCCGGAGAGCGGTTCGGAGTGGACGTAGATCTCGGGCGAGACTATCTTGAGATTGAGGACGGTCGCGGGCGAGTCGGGCGACGAGCCCGACGGCACGACGATTAGACGCGCAACGCCGGAGGACGAGAGCGTGCAGTCGGGAAATTCGAGCCGCAGGAAGGAATAATCGTTTCGCGCGTCCGAAAGAACGACTCCCGCCGGTGCGAAGACGAAAATCTCAAGACGCAATAATTTGCGAATTTCGCATCAACTTCCCTCTTCGTTCTGAAAATCGCGGGATTTTTGACCTAAACGCAAAATTTATGTTAAATCGGGTGCGGTGAGCCCCGGCTAACTTGACAAAGCGCGGGTATTGTGCTAAACTCTGTATCGGAAAAAGCTGCGCTTAAACAGACCGAGCGCATTCTGAAAGGAAAAGGAGGTGAGCGGATGAAGAAAAAAACGGGAGGATCTCTGTCGGTCCAGATAATTCTCGGCTGGCTGAAGGTCATTCTCGCCGTGCTTCTTTTCCCCGCCGCCTTCACCGTCTGGCTCGTCGGCGACCTGAAACGCGGAGTCGGACAGAAATTCTCCGACCTGTATAAGTCGTTTCGCGGCAATTCCCTCGGCGTCTTCGACAGCTTCTACAACGCGCTCTGCATAAAGGCCGCCGAACGGCTCGAAGCGAGCAGGAAGACCGTCGCCGGAGACGGCGGATTCTACCCGCGCCATCCTCTCGGCTCGAAAAATTTTGAAGTCAAGTACGAAGAAAGCCGCTTCTGGAAGGGCGTTTTCACCGTCCTGACAAAACTGCCCTACCTTGTCAGCAGGCCTTTCGCCGCCGTAAAGCGCGTTTTCAGACGCACTAAGAAGACCCGCAGCTCCGCGGGCAGATCGGCGCTTATAAAGAGAAGGCTCCGGGACGCCGCCGTCTGGATCATCCCGGCGGCCGCCGCGGCGATCCTCGCCGTGTATATGTCGAGCGTGCTGTCGAGCGATATAAACGTCAGCGCCGAAGTCAACGGCGTCTCCCTTGGCGGGATCGGCAGCGCCCAGGAGCTCAACAGCGCGGTGCGTATGGTCGAGGACAAGGCCTCGTCGGTGCTCGGAGTATCGTTCGTTTATCCGTATAAAATAAACTATTCGTTCTCGGACGACGTAAAGACCGACGACAGCCACGAGCTCTACAGCGCGCTGATGAACTCGATCGGCGAATACGTTACTCCCGGTTACGTGGTCTACGTCGACTCGGTCAGGGTCGCCGCTCTCCGGACGCGCGAGGAGATAGAGACCGCGCTCGACGAGATCACCTCCCAGCAGCGTCAGAAATATCACGGCATAAGCGCCGGGATCGTGAACACCGTGCAGATCGCCAACGAGACCGTCCCGACGCAGATGATGACCGACGTCAGACACCTGAAGGAGCTCCTGCTCTACGGCAGCAGCAGCTACAGCGCGATAGGGCTCATGGAGAGCTTCACCGACGCGAAGTGCCGCGCGAGCGCCCTGCCGTCTCAGACGTTCGCTCTCCCTCTCGCGCTCGACGCGCTTTCACGCGCCCGCACCGCCGCTCAGGCGCTCCCCGACGAAAAAAGCTCGGCTTCCGGCGTCCTTCCGGTCTCGGTCAGGGTGGAGCGCGAGGTGCTGGTCGAAGACATCCTCCCGTATCAGACCGTGACGCAGGAGGACCCGGGAATGTACGTCGGAGGGACGGAAATAAAGACCGCCGGCAAGAACGGACGCGCGATATTCAGAAAGAATTTAGTCTATATAAACGGCGAGATCACCGAAGAGACCGTGCTCACCTACAGAGTGACAGAAGAGCCGACCGACGAAGTGGCGCTGATCGGGACCAAGCCCATCCCCGAGTCGAAAGCGACCGAGGGGCTGAAGGTTTTCATCCTCCCGAGAAACGACCATCTGAATTCCGGCTTCGGCTGGCGCGTGCTCAACGGCAGGAGGGAATTCCACAAGGGACTCGACATAGAGGCGCCGATGCGCTCAAACATCTACGCCGCGCTGTCGGGAGAGGTCGTGCAGGCGGGTCCGTACTACTCTCTCGGAAACCTCATCGTCATCAAGCACGACAACGGCTTCTCCACCTACTACGCGCACCTCGACGAGATCCTGGTCAAGGTCGGGGACAGGGTGACGCAGGGCCAGCTCGTCGGGCTCTCCGGCAACACCGGCTACACGACGGGTCCGCACTTCCACTTCGAGCTCCACAACCCCGAGGGCGAAGCCATCGACCCGCTCCCGTACATATATTCGTCGAAGTAGCCGCGAAAACAGTTCACACCCGACCGTCGCCGGAGGCGACTGAAAAAATCCGTTTTTTTCACGGGTCTCCCGCGAAAAAAACACCTTTGACGAGCGCGCTTTGCCGCGCGAGTCCGCGCGCCGAGGGGAGGAAAAAGCGCAAAGCGCTTTTGACGGCGATATGCGCGCGAATTTACCACTTGGAAGGCGAAGCCTTTCAAGTGAATTAAAGCCATCGACCCGCTCCCGTATATCTATAAATCGAAATAGACCGAAAGATCTTCCGACCGTACGCTTAAAATAGTTTCAAACAGAGATTTTTATAAACGGAAACGAGGGAAACTAAAATGAAAAAACTGATCGCACTCGTCCTGTTCGCTCTTCTGATGCTGACTTCCTGCAGAGGCGAAAAAAAGACGCCGGTCGCCGCTCCGACCGCGCAGACGCCCGCCGCCGAAAAGACGACGGCTCCCGAGGAAGAAAAGCTCGCTCTCTTCTCCGAGAGCAAGCCCGTTTGTCAGGTCGTTATGGGCGCGAGGGCGAAATGGATGACCGAGGACGCCACCACGAGCCTCAGAAGCTCCCTTGCCAGCAAGACCAAAAACCAGGTGACCTTCAACTACGACGCCCACATCACCCCGGGTCTTGTCCCGATCTACGTCGGCACCACGACGAGCGAGATCTCCAAAAAGCTTTCCGCGAGCCTCGCCAGGGACGAGATCGGCGTTCTGATCGAGAACGGCGAGATCGCCATCTGCGCCGGAATCGAGGATTACATCGGCGACGCCTGCAATCTTTTCAGGAAAAAGCTCCTCTCCTCCGGGATCAAAGCCGGATCTTTGACCGTCCCCGCCCGGTACTCCGTCGTCGAGAAGATCTCCGAAAAGATCCCCGAGCTCCCGCATTTTGACGGCGCGGACGTCCCCACGCTCAGTTCCTGCGGCGACGGCTTCTTCCTCTTCAACTACACCGGCACTCCGACCGGGATATATCTAAGCTATCTCGAAAAGCTCGAGAGCGCGGGATTTGAAAAGAAGGCCGAAAAGGACTTCGGCGGCAATCTCTACGCGACCTACAGCGACGGCGAGACCGACGTCCACCTCTCTCACATGAGGATCGGAGAGTACACGAAGGTCGTCGCCGGTCCCGCATCGCCGCTCGTTCCCGTCGAGACCGGAGAATACGACGAAAACGCGAAGGTCGAGGTCGGCGTTCTCGGACTCAAGAACTTCGGGCTCTCCATGGCGATAAAGCTCAAGGACGGAAAATTCATCATGATCGACGGCGGTCAGCAGGACGGCGCGAAGGTTTTGGTCGAATACCTCGAGGCGAACGTCCCCGAGGGCGAAAAGCCCGTCGTCGCCGCGTGGATCTTCACCCACGCCCACCCCGACCACACCTACGGCGTCTACGGATTGCAGCAGAACAACTATTTCACCCGCGTGACGGTCGAGCGCTTCGTCTTCAACTTCCCGAGCAGTACGGTCTACGAACACTATGAGCCCGCCTGCGTCGCCGAGACCAAGAACGTCCTCGACACCATCAACGACTTCTTCCCCGACGCCGAGATCATCAAGCCCCACACCGGCAATCAGATGGTCCTCGGCGGAGTGACTGTCGATTTCGTCAGCACCCAGGAGGACGTCCTGCCCGGCAGGATCAACGACTTCAACGACACCTCCATGGTGATGAAGTTCACCGTCGACGGCGCGACGATGCTCGTGACCGGCGATATGAGCGTCGGCGACTTCGCGTTCTGCAACGGCAACATCTCCAACGAGGCGCTCAAATGCGACGTCCTTCAGTTCGCGCACCACGGCGGCAACAACAACTCCGACTTCTACGGCGCGGTCGATCCCGAGATCGTCATCATCCCCAACAACGATCCCTCAAGCTACATGTCCTTTCTGACAAGAGACAACTCCCCGATCAAGCCCTTCGGCGAAAAGGCGCTCAGATGCTACTCCAACGTCGAGACCGTCACCTTCCCCCTGCCCTACGATGAAAGCGAACTGCCCCCGAGCCATTACTACACCGTCAAATGATCCCGCCATTAATAAATCAGGAATGAAAAGGAAGAACAAATGAAAACCAAAACGAGATCTTCAAAAATCATCTGCGTTCTTTTCCTCTGCGTCCTGCTTCTCTGTTCATGCTCCGAAACAGCTTCTGCCCGACAGGCTTCAGGCTCCGCGCCCGTCAGCGACGCCCCGGTCTCAGTCTCCGCCGAAGTTGAAATGCTCCCGGTCATCGGCGAGGGCGCGCCCGGTATGACGGTCCTGACTCCCAACGCGCGTCACGCGCCCGTGAGCGAAGCCGCAAACAACATCGCCTCCTCTCTCGGCGACCTCACCGGAGCCGAGATCTTTGTCCTGTCCGAGAGCAGCCTGAATAAAGACGACTCTCAGATAATAATGAACGTCGGCCGGACGGTCTCCGAACTCTCGGAAAAACTCTATTCCCGTCTCGCGCCCGACGAGATCGGCTACATCATAGAAAACGGCGAGATCGCGATCGCCTCGGTCTGCGAACAGTTCACTCCCGAGGCCTGCGGACTGTTTCTGGCGGATTTTAAGGCTTTCGCCGCTCGCGGAGCCTTCTCGGTCCCGGCGAACGCGTTCAGGAGCGCCAAATGCTCCGCGCCGCTCCCGGAGAACCTGCCCGTGATCCCCGGCGCCGACGAGACAAACTACGCCGACTGCTCCGACGGCTTCTACGCCGTCTCCTATCAGTATTTCGATCCGGAACAGTTCACGGAATACCTCGGCGAATTTGAAAAGGCGGGCTTCGAAAAGCTCTGCGAGAACGCCGTCGGCGACACGCGCTCCGCGGTCTTCACCGACGGGACGACGGAAGTCCACGCCTACTATCTTTACGACAGCGAGGTCATCCGCGTCGTGTTCGGGCCGCTCGGATACGGCGTTCCCCGCGAGGAGGAGAGCGTCGAGGGAAGCGCCTCTCTGACGCTCCTGCCGCTCAAACAGTTCGGACTTTCGATGATCTTCACTCTTCCCGACGGCAGATTCGTCGTCGTCGACGGCGGCCAGCAGTCGGAGAGCCGCAATCTCGTGAAATATCTCGCGGAAAACGCTCCGGAAGAAGAGATGCCCGTCGTCGCGGCGTGGTTTTTCACCCACGCGCACCCCGATCACACCTACGCCTTCTTCGGGGTCAGGGATCCCTCTCTGTATCAGCAGATCACCGTCGAGAACTTCGTCTTCAACTTCCCCTGCCTCGACGTCTACGAGAGATACGAGCCCGACTGCATCGCGCAGACAAAGAACGTGCGCGACACTATAAGCTTCTGCTTCCCCGACGCGAAGATCATAAAGCCCCACACGGGAGATCAGATGAAGCTCGGCGGCCTGACGGTCGACTTTCTCATGACTCAGGAGGATCTCGCCCCCTACTCTCTCTCCGACTTCAACAGCTCCTCTCTTGTGATGCGCTTTGCTCTCGCCGGGACGACGGTCATGGTGACCGGCGATATGTCGGAGGCGAATTTCGCCCTGGTAAACGCCAACTACTCGCCCGAGGACTTGAAGTGCGATATCCTGCAGGTGCCGCATCACGGCTGGAACCGCAACAAGCGCTTCTTCGAGTCGGTCGACGCCGAGATCGTGTTCATCCCCAACAACGGGGCGTCGGAAGCGCCGACTCTGTTCAAGGGCTACGATATAGAAAACGTCACGAAAAAGGCTCTCGCGCTCTACGCCTGCGCCGAAAAGACCGTCACGATCCCGCTGCCCTACACCGCGGACGTTCTTCCCGATGGATATACTCTCGACTGAAATTTTTAGCGCGAGGTGAGAAAAGTGAACGAACCCCTGCCCGGCGCGCTCTATCTTGTCGCGACGCCGATCGGCAATCTCGGCGATCTGTCAAGCCGCGCCGCGGCGATCCTTTCGGGCGTCGACTTCGTCGCCGCGGAGGACACCAGAGTCACGGCGAAGCTCCTCTCGCACCTCGGCGTCTCAAAGCCGATGATGACCTACCACCGCCACAATCTGACAGAAGCCGGCGAAAAGCTCCAAAAAAGGCTTCAGTCGGGCGAAAGCTGCGCGCTCGTGACCGACGCCGGGACGCCCGGCATAAGCGATCCGGGCGAGGACGCGGCGAGGCTCTGCGCCGAAAACGGCATAAAGGTCGTGAGCGTTCCCGGAGCCTGCGCGGCGGTGAGCGCCCTCAGCGTCAGCGCGCTGCCGACGAAAAGATTCTGCTTCGAGGGCTTTCTGTCCTCGGAACGCTCCAAAAGGCTCGCGTCTTTGCGCGCTCTGGCGGGAGAAACGCGAACGATCGTCTTTTACGAGGCGCCCCACCGCCTCGCGAAGACGCTTTCGGACATGAAAGAAGTCTTCGGCGGCGACAGAAAAATATCCCTCTGCCGCGAGCTGACAAAGCTCAACGAGGAAGTGATCCGAACGGATCTTGAAGAAGCCGCCGCTCGCTTTGAAAAAGAAGAGCCGCGCGGAGAATTCGTTCTCGTCGTCTCGGGAGCGCCCGAAGCCGAGGATTCGTGGGAGGATACGGATATACCGGGTCACTTTGAATTTTACCTCTCGCGCGGTCTGTCTCAGAGCGACGCGATGAAGGCGGTCGCCAAGGACAGACACGTCGCCAAAAGCGAGATCTACAGAGCGCTCAAGATCAAGGAGCAGTAAAAAAATGAACGTACCGCTTGCACAAAGGCTCAGACCCGAAGATCTTTCTCAGGTCTGCGGACAGAAGCACATCCTCGGCGAGGGCAGACCTTTGAGAAAGCTCGTCGAGAGCGGCAGGATCACGAACATGATCTTCTACGGGCCCTCCGGCACCGGAAAGACCACCGTCGCGCAGATAATCGCCAAAAACGCCGGTATGACCTTCCGCAAGCTCAACGGCACCGCCGCTTCGAGCGGGGACGTCAAGGCGATCTTGGAAGAGTCCTCGTCGGTTTTCGGCACGGACGGCATACTTTTGTACCTCGACGAGCTGCAGTATCTCAACAAAAAACAGCAGCAGGTGCTTTTGGAGCACATGGAGGACGGCAGGATCACGCTGATCGCCTCCACCACCGAGAACCCGTATTTCTACATCTACAAGGCGGTGCTTTCAAGATGCGCGGTCTTCGAGTTCAAGCCTCTCGAAAAAGAGGACGTGATCGTGGCGCTGAAACGCGCAAAAGATTTTCTTGAAAACGAAAATGATCTGAAAAAAGAGGTCGAGGACGGCGTCTGGGACGTGATCGCCTCGGCGAGCGCCGGAGACGTGAGACGCGCGATAAACACCTTCGAATTATGCTGGCTCTCCGCTGGAGACAAGCTCACCGTCGAAGACGCCGAAGCGCTCGGAGCGAGGGCGCTGAAGAGCTACGACCGCGAGGGCGACGACAAATTTGAGCTTATGAGCGCCCTGCAGAAATCCGTGCGCGGCTCCGATCCCGACGCGGCGGTGTTCTATCTCTCAAGGCTTCTGGACAGCGGAGATCTGTTCAGCGCGTGCCGGAGGCTTCTCGTGATCGCCTCCGAGGACGTCGGGCTCGCGTACTCTCAGGCGGCGGTCGTCACGAAAGCCTGCGTGGACTCCGCGCTCCAGCTCGGTCTGCCCGAAGCGGCGGTGCCTCTCGCGCACTGCACGGTGCTCCTGGCGACGTCCCCCAAATCCAACAGCTCCTACACGGCGTACTACGCCGCGCTCGGGGACGTCAAGGCGGGAAAGGGCGCCGATATGCCCTCGCGCTTGAAAAACAACCACTTCTTCGGCGAGGGCGACAAGAAGGACGCGTATATCTATCCCCACGACTATCCCGACCACTACGTCGAGCAGCAGTATCTGCCGGACGATATAAAGAACAGCGTATACTACCGCTACGGCGCTAACAGGCAGGAAGAGGCGGCGAGAGCCTACTGGGAGAAGATAAAGAAAAAATGAAAAAAAAGCGCCTCAAATACGACGAATACGGCGAGCTGATCGAAAAAAACACCGCGCGAAGCGTGTTCAACTTCACCATCGCCGCGATCAGCGTCCTGATCTTCGCGGTCGTTCTGTGGCGGATCTGGCAGACGCGCGACAGCAGGCTCGTCGATTCAGTGATCCGCACGAAGCCGGTCGCCCGCGCCGCGGCGCAGGACTCGCTTCACATCGCGCTCCCCGGCTCGCCTCTGCCGTTTTTCACGGGTTCAGACGGGCTGAAAGTCAGAGTATCGGAGCCTACGACAACGATGGACGCCGAGGGCAGGATCCAGATAAGATCCATCCACGTCCTCAGCTTTGCCGACTCGCTCCAGCTCTCGGTCAAACTCAACAACAAGTATCTTTCGGCGTCAGATCTTGACTTCTATCTGAAGATCTACAGGGCGGATCTAAAATATGATCTCATTCCCTGCGGCGCGCGCCTGACGGACGAAAGGGGCGGCTACACCTTTATGCGCCTTGATTTTTCGGGGCTTGCGCTAAGTGAAAAAGACGTCGTGCGGCTTGTCGTCGCGCCCTCGGGCTCGTCCCCCGACTCGCCCTCGCCCGTCCTCAACATCAAGATCGTCTCCCCCGAGATATACTCCCACCTCGAGCCTCTCTTAGACTTTGCCTTGACGGAGCCGTAAAAGAACAGCTCCAAATGCCAACGCGGGGACGCCCCGACGCCCTACCGCGGCGAAACAAATTCCGTCACTCCTATTTACGATCAGCGACACTTGCCTGAGCCAAAGCGAAGGCGAAAGTCTATTGTCTAATATATACCGAAAAACCGCTGCCGTACCCGATCCGGATACGGCAGAAGTTTTTTTCGGCAAACAGTAAGCGGTTTTTCACCGCTTTTTCTTATGGTTTTTGTCAGATCATTCAAGTCTTTGTCTTTTTTTAATTATCCAAAAGATCAGACAATAACTAAAAATAATTATTGAGATCCACTGTGAAGTCGATAAGCCGAAATATATACCTCTTATCAGATCACCTCTGAAAAATTCAAGAACAAACCTGATAACCGAATATGATGCCAGGTATACGATTATAAGTCTTTTTCTTTTTTTCTTATATAAATAAAGCAAAACAATAAATAATAAAGCGTTACACAAGGCTTCCGCAAGTTGTACCGGAAAGCGTCTGACGCCGATCGCCTCCGGAACAAAATCATTGTGCGCCATAACAAAACCGAAACCGCTCTCTTTACCGTAACAGCAGCCTCCGAAAAAGCATCCTATTCTGCCAAATGAATGAAAAAGAGGAATACAAACCGCAAGATCATTTAGAGTGATCTCTCTGTCCATTACTTTTGAATACTTAGTATAGATCAAAGTTGAAATAATACTGCCGACAAGTCCGCCGTAGAAAACGTTGCCGCCGAAAACAGTTTTTAATCTTTCGATACTCAACGACAACGGAACCGAAAAAAGCTGCGAAAGAGTAACAGAGAGCTTTTTATAATTTGTAAGCGCGAAGAGAAGATGCCCGCCCGCC
>JAFTEP010000151.1 GCA_017453605.1 Clostridia bacterium | reverse complement strand
TGGAAGGCCTTGAGTATGAGCCCCTCTGGGACTTCGTGCATCCGAACAAGAAGGCCTGGTACGTCGTCTGCGACAACTATGTCAGCATGTCCGACGGTACCGGCATCGTCCATATCGCCCCTGCCTTCGGTGAGGACGACGCCCGCATCGGCCGCGCCTATGACCTGCCCCTGGTACAGCTCGTGGATTCCAAGGGCGACATGACCGCCGAGACCAAGTGGGAAGGCGTCTTCGTGAAGAAGGCGGACCCCATGATCCTGAAGGACCTGGACGCTTCCGGCAAGCTCTTCGCCGCGCCGACCTTTGAGCACAGCTATCCCCACTGCTGGCGCTGCGACACCCCGCTGATCTACTACGCCCGCGAGTCCTGGTTCATCAAGATGACCGCGGTGAAGGACGACCTGGTTGCCAACAACAACACCGTCAACTGGATCCCCGAATCCATCGGCAAGGGCCGCTTCGGCGACTGGCTCGAGAACGTCCAGGACTGGGGCATCAGCCGCAACCGCTACTGGGGCACCCCTCTCAACGTGTGGGAGTGCGCCTGCGGCGAGCGCCACTGTGTCGGAAGCATCGAAGAGCTCAAGAGCATGAGCTCCGACTGTCCCGACGACATCGAGCTCCACCGCCCCTATATCGACCGCGTCACGCTGAAATGCCCGAAGTGCGGCGGCGTCATGAAGAGAGTCAGCGAAGTCATCGACTGCTGGTTCGACTCCGGCTCGATGCCTTTCGCTCAGCACCACTATCCCTTCGAGAACAAAGAGCTCTTCGAGCAGCAGTTCCCCGCCGATTTCATTTCCGAGGCGGTCGACCAGACCAGAGGCTGGTTCTATTCGCTTCTGGCGATCTCCACTCTGATCTTCAACAAGGCGCCCTACAAGAACGTCATCGTCCTCGGCCACGTCCAGGACGAGAACGGTCAGAAGATGTCTAAATCAAAAGGCAACGCCGTCGATCCCTTCGAGGCGCTCGCCTCTTACGGCGCCGACGCCATCCGCTGGTATTTCTACACCAACTCCGCTCCCTGGCTCCCGAACCGCTTCCACGGCAAGGCCGTCATAGAGGGACAGAGAAAGTTCATGGGCACTCTCTGGAACACCTACGCGTTCTTCGTGCTCTACGCCGGCATCGACAAATTCGATCCCACAAAGTATTCTCTCGAGCCCGAAAAGCTCTCCGTGATGGATAAATGGCTTCTCTCGAAGCTCAACACCATGGTCGGCGACGTGGACTCCAACCTCGCCTCCTACCGCATCCCCGAGGCGGCGAGAGCGCTGGACGATTTTGTCGACGAGATGAGCAACTGGTACGTCCGCCGCTGCCGCGAGCGCTACTGGGTCTCCGGTATGCCTCAGGACAAGATCAACGCCTACATGACGCTCTGGACCGCGCTCGTCACTGTCGCCAAGGCGGCGGCTCCGATGATCCCGTTCATGGCGGAGGATATCTACCGCAACCTCGTCTGCTCGGTAGACGCGAACGCTCCTGTCAGCGTCCACCTCTGCGATTTCCCGACGGTCGACTCCTCCCTGATCGACGCCTCTCTCGAAACCTCTATGGACGAGGCGCGCAGGCTCGTCGTTCTCGGAAGGGCGGCGAGGAACGGCTCGAACATCAAGAACCGCCAGCCGCTCTCGCTGATGGCTGTCAGCGGCGCGAAGCCTCTCGAGGACCTGTTCGCCGATATCGTGAAGGAAGAACTCAACGTCCGTGAGCTCTCGTTCTCCGACAGCCTCGACGATCTCGTGAGCTACAGCTTCAAGCCTCAGCTCAAGACCGTCGGTCCCAAGTACGGCAAGCTGCTCGGCGGCATCCGCGCGTATCTTGCCGAAGCCGACGGAAGCGCGCTGAAAAAGGAACTCGACGGCGCCTATAAGATCAGCTTTGAAGTGAACGGCGAAAAGGTCGAACTTCTCGAAGAGGATCTTCTCATCGAAACAAAACAGAAAGAAGGCTGGTTCGCCGTCGGCGACAACGGCGTCACCGTCGCGCTCAGCACCGTCCTCACGGAAGAGCTCATCACCGAGGGCTTCGTCAGAGAGCTCGTCAGCAAGCTCCAGACTATGCGCAAGGAAGCGGGCTTCGACGTTCCCGACCACATCCGCGTCGGTCTGAACGGCAACGAAAAGCTCCGCAAAGTCTTCGACGCCAACCGCGCCGAGATCTGCTCCGACGTCCTCTGCGACGAGTTTTCGGACGTTCTCTCCGGCTATACCAAGGAGTGGGACATCAACGGAGAAGCCGTCACTCTCTCGGTCGAGAAGCTTTGAAGAATCGTAAATGAAACAGATTTCTGAAAAAACGAATAAGGCTCTTTCTGCCGTCCCGGAACTGCTCTGCCCCTGCGGGGGCGAGCAGGCTCTGCGGGCGGCCCTTTTCGGCGGCGCGGACGCCGTCTATCTCGGCGGCAGGGCGTTCAACGCGAGGATGAACGCCGCCAATTTCGACAACGCCGCCCTCGAACGCTCCGTGAAACTCTGTCATTCGCGCGGAGTGAGGGTATATGTCACCCTCAACACTCTCGTCACCGACAGGATGATCCCCCAGGCTCTTGAGTTCGTCGCTTTTTTGTATAACGCCGGCGTCGATGCGCTGATCGTCGCGGACTGCGGTCTTTCGCTTCTGATCAGAAAACTTTTCCCCGACTTCGAGCTCCACGCGAGCACTCAGTTTTCCGTCCATTCGCTCGACGGCGTCAAATGGCTCGCCGAACGGGGCTTCACCATGGCGGTCGTTGCCAGGGAACTTTCCCGGCGCTCTCTCGAAAAGATCTGCCGTGAGTCTCCGATCCAGATCGAAGTCTTCGTTCACGGCGCGCTCTGCGCCAGTCATTCCGGACAGTGCCTGATGAGCTCGTTTCTGGGCGGCAGGAGCGGCAACCGCGGCGAATGCGCCCAGCCCTGCCGTATGTCCTACAACGGCTCGCACCCGCTGAGCCTGAAGGATCTCTGCCTCGCGGGACACGTCGAAGAACTTCTCTCCATGGGCGTTTCCTCCCTCAAAATAGAGGGCAGGATGAAATCGCCTTCCTACGTCTATAACGTCGCCCGCGTCTGGCGAACTCTCCTCGACGAACGCCGCAGCGCAGGAGAGAAAGAGATCGCATCTCTCGCGCGCGTCTTCTCGCGCGGAGGCTTCACCGACGGATATTTTTCAGGGAAACTGAAGGATATGACCGGCGTCAGGAGCGAGGAGGACAAACGCGCCTCGGGAGAAGTCGCCTCTTCCTTTGCCGACGTCTCGCCGCGCCGGGACCCCGTGATCTTCGTCCGCGAGAGGCTTCCCGTGCCCGAAAAGCCCACTCTCCCGGAACGCCCGGAGCAAAAAAAGTCTGTGAGCGCGAGATTTTCTTCTCCCGACCGCGTCGCCGGGGAAGACTTTTTCGATCTTGTCTATCTCCCGCTTTTCCGCTTTGAAAAGGGAATCTGCGATGGCGTCGTCCTGCCGTCGGTCGTCACCGACTCCGAGGTCGCGGCGGTCAGGTCGCGCCTGGAGAGCGCGGCGGCGAACGGAGCAAAGCACGTCCTCGTCGGCAATCCGGGGCATATCGCTCTCGCCGACGGTCTCGGACTCACTCTCCACGGCGATTTCCGCCTCAACGTCGTCAACAGCTTCGCCTCTGACTATTCTTCGGTCTTTTCCGACGTTATCGTTTCTCCCGAACTCAATCTCGCGCAGATCAGGGATCTCAGGGTCAAAAAATCCGTGATCGTCTACGGAAGGATCCCGCTGATGCTCCTCGAACGCCGCCTCGGGACGGGCTCGCTTAAAGATTCAAAGGGCGCCGTTTTCCCCGTCGCGGCGGAAGGACAGAGGGATCTTGTCCTGAACTCCGTGCCTATCTATATGGCGGACAGGCTCTCTCAGCTCAAAGACGCCGGGATCATAAACAGACACTTCTTCTTCACGGACGAAAGCCGCGCTCAGGCGCAGTCCGTCGTCGAAGCCTACCGCGGATCGCTTCCCGCGCCCGACCCGATAAGGCGCATCCGCTGAAATTTTGTTTTTTATTTGCCGGTCCCGAAAAGGATCGGCTTTTTTACGCCGCGATCTGTGTTTCCCCGCTCCGGGAGAAAAAGGCGCCCCCGGGTCTCTTTGACGCTTTGGGCTCCGGCGCAATATAATGAGAACAAACTGACTGAACCCGAGGTCCGACATGGATTTTTATATTATAACGAGTGACCCGAGATACGCCGTTTTGTCCGATCTGCTCGAACGCGACGGCGAGAGGGCCATTTTCTGTGACGTTTCAGACGCCGCCGATCTTCCTAAGGGCGTTTTTCTGCCCTCTCCGGGAATGGGACGGGAGGAGCAGGAAAAACTGCTCTCTCTTGCCGCGCCGGGCAGCGTCGTGCTCGGAGGCAGGCTCGGCGCAAAGGGAAGCGAGCTCTGCGCGATAAGGGGCATCACCTACAGAGAGCTCGAGAGCGATCTTTCCTACGCCGAAAAAAACGCCCGCCTGACCGCGGAAGGGTGCCTTTCGATCATCCTCGAAAGCACTCCCTTCTGCCTCTTCTCCTGCCCCGTGCTGGTCACGGGATTCGGCAAGGTCGGCGGCGAATGCGCCCGTCTTCTGAGGCGCTGCGGAGCTTCTGTGAGCGTCTGCGTCAGGGCGGGGAAGAGCTTTGACGCCGCCGCGGATCAGAACTTCCCGGTCTTCTGTCCCGGCGAGGAGCCCGAGTGCCGCCCCTGGCGCGTGATCGTGAACACGGTCGAAAAAGAGGGCTTCGTCGGAGCGGGACTTCTGGACGGCTGCCGTAAGCTGTATCTGGTACTCGATCTTGCTTCCGGTAAAAACAATCTCGATCTTCCCCTTCTCGAAAGGCTCGGCGTCCGCGCCGGGCGAGCGCCGGCTCTTCCCGGCAAAACGGCGCCGGAGAGCGCGGCGGGATATCTCTATCAAGCCGTCAAATCTTTTTTAAGGCGTGAAAAGACATGAAAAAAACGGCAGGTTTCGCCCTCACGGGCTCGCACTGCACATTCAAAAAAGCTCTCGCGGCTCTCGAAAAGCTCGCCGAAAGCTATGATATATTCCCGATCGTCAGCCCCGCCGCCCTTACCGACACCAGATTTTTCAAATCGGAGGAGCTCGTGGCGCGGCTCGAAGGCATAAGCGGCAGGAAGCCGATCTCGTCCATCCGCGACGCGGAGCCGATCGGTCCGGGAAAACTTCTCGATATCCTCATCATCTGCCCCTGTACGGGCAACACTCTGGCAAAGCTCGCGCACGGCATAACCGACACCGCGGTCACGATGGCGTTCAAGGCTCACCTGAGAAACGACCGCCCCGTGCTGCTGGGCATCTCCACCAACGACGGGTTGGGGGCGAGCGCTCAGAACATAGGGCGGCTTCTGAACACAAAAAACGTGTTTTTCGTCCCGTTCTGTCAGGACGATCCGGAAAACAAAAGATTCTCTCTTGTCAGCGATCTGTCTCTTCTGACAGAGGCTGCCGACTGCGCTCTCCGGAAAACGCAGCTCCAGCCGGTCATAAGGAGCAAGTGATCACTTTTTGTATACAGGTTTGTAGTCGCTTTTGGACTTTTTATTCCCGAACAGTTTCTTTACGAGCGCCGAGACGCCGACGCAGATCCAGTAGACGGCGACAAAGATGATCAGCATGACGGCGACGCGCGTGGCCGTATTGAGCGAGGCGTGCTGCGACTGACCCATCTCGGCGTAACCGGAGATCAGAAGAAGGGTGAGGATGAAGTTTGCGAGCGTGAGACCGAAGTGGATCAGCCTTTTTATAAGGGCGGAGAGCTTGAGCGAATCCGTGAAAACGCCTGTAAGCCCGAGAAGCGCGCCGAACAGGAAGAAGCCGGTGAGCATCCTCAAACTCAGCGCCTCGCTCAGACTGTCGGCGGTGATCCTGAACGCGAAGAAATAAAGAAGATATACGAACACGGTGAAGGTCACCGACGCCGTAACGAAAACTTTTTTCAGTATTTCCGTGGGTTTCATCTTTCCTCCTGATTGAGTCGTGTGCCGCGGAGATTACCGCGAAAAAATCTTTTTCCGGTCTAAAAAGCCGCCCGAAGGCCTTGCGCCTTCGGGCGACGTAGTTTTTATACTGTGCGCCGTATCAGAGAGCGGCCTTTGCCTTTTCGACGAGCAAGGCGAAAGCTTCCTTGTCGCTGACGGCGAGTTCCGAGAGCATCTTTCTGTTGAGCTCGATGCCGGCCTTCTTGAGACCGTTCATGAAACGGGAGTAGTTGATTCCGTTGACCTTGGCCTGAGCGGAGATCCTCGTGATCCACAGAGCGCGGAAATCTCTCTTTTTCTGTTTTCTGCCGATGAACGCGTAGTTGCCGCTCTTCATCACGGCCTGTTTTGCCATCTTGAAGTGCTTGGATTTCGAACCCCAATAGCCTTTGGCGGCCTTCAGAACGCTTTTTCTTCTTTTGCGGGTGGCGAGTGCGCCTTTGATTCTTGCCATATCTGACCACGACCTTCTGACTCTGCGTCAGGGTCTTCCTTTCTTCAATTTAAGTTTAGTTTTTCCTTGATTATTTCGCGTAGGGGATGAGGCTCCTGATGGTAGCGCACTGCGCAGCGTTTGCCATGTAGCCGCGGACTCTCAGCGCTCTCTTGCGCTTGGTGGTCTTCTTGCCGAGCTTGTGTCTTCTGTACTGATGGTTGAGCTTGACCTTTCCGCTTTTAGTGAGAGAAAATCTCTTCGCGGTGGCCTTGTGAGTTTTGACTTTTCCCATTTTGAAAAACTCCTTATAAATTTATTTTGTTTTCGGAGAGACGAACATGGTCATGAATCTGCCTTCGAGGTTGGGCTTTTTGTCCACGGTCCCGAAATCCTGGACAAGTCCCGCGACCTGCTCGAGCAGCTTCAGCCCGATGTCGGTGTGATTCATTTCCCTGCCGGAGAAAACGACGGTCATCTTCACCTTGTTCCCGGCGGAAAGGAATTTCTGAGCGTGAGCGAGCTTTGTGTCAAGATCGTGCTGACCGATGCGGCAGGTCAATTTGATCTCCTTGACTTCCATCACGGTCTGTTTCTTTTTGGATTCCTTGTCCTTCTTGTCCTTCTCGAACTTGAATTTCCCGTAATCCATGATCTTGCACACGGGCGGATTCCCCTGGGCGGAGATCTCCACCAGATCAAGATTTTTCTCGTACGCCATGTTGAGGGCGTCGCGTGTCTTGAGGATCCCCAACTGCGATCCGTCGCTTCCGATGAGACGGATCTGAGGGGCTTTGATCTGCTCGTTGATCGAGAGCTCCTTTGCGGCTATGTAAAACACCTCCAAAATCGTTTAGGCTTTGCGCCGTTGTCTGAGACCGCGGCAAAAGACATCTTGCCGCTGCGGTCCCCGCCGGAATGTCCCGGCGGCTCCGAAAAATATTTGCTCGTTCGCGCCGTCAGACGCACCGGGAGCACCGGAATCAAAAAGCGGAGGAAACTCCTCCGCACAAAAATCACCCGAAAAACGTTCTTCGGCTGTCTTATTGACCCGCAGCGCTCTTTGGCTCTGAAGGTGAGAACGGAGAGTTCTTCTTCACTTTTCGCATATTCTATCACACGCCGCAAGCTTTGTCAACATTTTTTTGAAAAAAATTTCGTCGCTTCGTGCATTTTTGCGCCGGACGGTGCAAGTCGGGGCCCGTTTCTCTTGACAAAGCCCCTTTTTTGTTATATAATTATATGGGAGAAAATGTGATCTTCACTTTTTGGATATATCAGGAAAATAAAACGGAGGAACCTCAGATGAACGATATTCTCAGATCGGCCTCTACCGGGGACACTGATCCTCTTTACTACGTCGCTGTCATGGTCGTCGCCGTGATAATCGTCGCGGCGGTGCTGATAATCGGAGCCAAACGCAGAAAATGACGCGTCCGGGGCTTTGCGCCGGACCGAAAGAGAAAAAGTTTTTTTATTTTTATAGTGTAAGGGATTTTTAAGATCAATGTCAGAAACAAAACGTCAGACCTACAACAACCAGAGCATCACGAGCCTCAAGGGCGCGGACAGGGTCAGGAAGCGCCCGGCCGTCATTTTCGGATCCGACGGGCTCGAAGGATGCGAACATTCTTTTTTTGAGATACTTTCCAACTCCATCGACGAGGCGCGCGAGGGCTTCGGGACGAAGATCGTCATCACCGCCTACCGCGATCACAGCCTCTGCGTCGAGGATTTCGGCAGGGGAGTGCCGCTCGACTGGAACGAGAACGAACAGAGATTCAACTGGGAATTGGTGTTCTGCGAACTCTACGCCGGAGGCAAGTACGACAACTCCGAGGACTCCAACTACGAGTTCGCCCTCGGTCTCAACGGTCTCGGAGCCTGCGCGACCCAGTGCAGCTCGGAATATATGACGGTCGTCTCCTACACCGCCGATTCAAAGCTGTCGATAGAATTCGCAAAGGGAGAACCCGCGGGCGAGCTTCTGAGAGAACCGCCGGTCAAGAGGCGCACCGGCACCGTCATAAAGTGGAAGCCGGACAGGGAAGTCTTCACGGATATCAACATCCCTCTCGACTATTTTCTCGGCGTTCTGAAAAAGCAGGCTGTCGCCAACGCGGGACTTACCCTCGAATTTGCCTGGGAGAAAGAGCAGGGCGGCTTCGAGAAGTATTCGTTCTGCTATCCCGAGGGCATCATGGGCTACGTCCGCGAGCTCTGCGGACAGCAGGACGAAAGCGCCGAAGCGTCTCCCGAGGGCGACGCCGATTCCGAGGGAGAGTACAGGAACATCATCACAATGCCCGTCTTCTGGCAGACCGAGCGCGTCGGAAGGGACCGCGAGGACAAGCCGGAGTATAAACTGAAGATCCAGGCGGCCATGGCGTTCGTCAGAAACAATCCGAGGATCGAATACTATCACAACTCGAGCTTTCTCGAGCACGGCGGCTCGCCCGAAAAGGCGGTCCGCTCGGCGTTCACCCGCGCCATAGACGGATATCTCAAAAACAACAACAAGTACACAAAGAACGAGCAGAAGATCACCTTCGCCGACATCGAGGACAGCCTTGTCTTCGTCACCAATTCGTTCTCGACCCGCACCTCCTACGAGAACCAGACCAAAAAGGCGATCACAAACACCTTCATCGCAGAGGCGATGACCGACTTCTTCTACCGTCAGCTCGAGATCTTCTTCGCGGAGAATCCGCAGGAATCAGAAAGGCTCGCGTCACAGGTCCTCATCAACAAGCGCAGCAGAGAGAGCGCGGAGGTCGCCCGCAAGGATCTCAAAAAGAAGCTCGCCGCCTCAAATCTCGACATTTCCAACCGCGTCGAGAAGTTCGCCAACTGCCGCTCGAAGGATCCCGAAAAGAGGGAACTGTTCATCGTCGAGGGCGATTCCGCTCTGACAAGCTGCAAGCTCGGCAGGGACGCGGAGTTCCAGGCGATCATCCCGGTAAGAGGCAAGACCCTCAACTGCCTCAAGGCAAACTACGACAAGATCTTTTCTTCGGATATCATCATAGATCTTCTGAAAGTCATCGGATGCGGAGCCGAGGTCAGGACAAAGGGCTCGAAGGACGTCAGCTCGTTCGATCTCTCCGCGCTGAAGTGGAACAAGATCATCCTCTGCACCGATGCCGACGAGGACGGCTTCCAGATCAGGACGCTCATCCTCACGATGTTCTACAGGCTCCTTCCCACTCTCATCCGCGAGGGCAGGGTCTATATCGCCGAATCTCCGCTCTATCAGATCACCTGCGGGGACGACGTGAAATTCGCCTTCGACGAAAAGGAGAAGGCGGCTATCCTCTCGAAGCTCGAGGGCGAAAAGGTCACTATCCAGCGCTCGAAGGGTCTGGGCGAGAACGAGCCCGAAATGATGTGGGAAACGACGATGTGCCCGGCGACGCGCAGGCTCATACGGATCATGCCCGAGGACGAGGAGAAGACCTACGAGATCTTCGACATCCTCCTCGGCGACAATCTCGCCGGCAGAAAGAGATATATCTCCGAAAACGGCTACAAGTACGTCGATATGGCGGATATCTGAGAAATGGCGGGCGTCGAGAGCTACAAAACGGTCTCGCGTGAAACAGTTGTGAGATTCGTCGAAAAAAAGAGCGAGTTTATCACCTCCGTTTCCCCGACCGGGACCGAAGAAGAGGCGAAAGCCTTCATAGAGAAGATCCGCGCGCTCTACCCCGACGCGACGCACAACGTCTTCGCCTACGTCAACCGCGAGGGAAACGCCTCCCGGTTCAGCGACGACGGCGAGCCGCAGGGGACGGCGGGGATGCCCGTGTTTGAAGTCATCCGCCGCGAAGAACTGCGAGGAGTCTGCATAGTCGTCACCAGATACTTCGGCGGCATCCTTCTCGGCGCGGGAGGCCTCGTGCGGGCGTATTCGCGCGGCGCTTCCGACGCGGTGAGAGAGGCGGGGATCACCGTCTTCACAAAAAAATCCGTCCTGAAGATCTCAGTCGACTACGACAGCTCCGGCAGGATATTAAGGGAGCTCGAAAAGCTCCCGGTCACACTTCTGGAAAAGAACTATTCGGAAAAGGTCGAGGCGGTCTTCACCTGCGGCGCGGACGATCTCGGGCGCGTGAGATCGGCTCTCGCCGACGCTTCCGCCGGGAAATGCGTCCCCGAAGTGATCGGCGAAAGATTTTCCGCCTGAAAAATGATTTTTAGGTCCGTTTAAGCTATGCGTGATATACTTGATTTCCTGAAAACAGAAAAGATCGACCGCTTTGCGTTCTGCGATTTTTCGAAAGCCCGTGTGATAAACCCCGTAAAGCTCGAACGGCTCGAGAAGCTCTGGGGGAAAGCCCCGCAGACAGTCATGGTCTTTCTCGCGCCCTATTCCGTCGGCACGGACGAGCCGGGGAACATTTCGCTCTACGCCCGTTCGAGAGACTATCACCTCTATTTTGGCGGATTCTTCGACCGGCTCGGGGAATATCTCGGTCCCGACGGCGCGTCAGATTTTGCGGGATTCAGCGACAATTCGCCGGTCGACGAGGTCGATCTCGCGGTGAGATCGGGGCTCGGTGTCAGGGGAGACAATTCGCTCCTCATAGACAGGACCTACGGCTCATTCATATTCATCGGCGAGATCTTTTTCAGGACCGATCCGGGCTATCCGCTCTCCGAAATGGATCGTTCCGGCGAGTGCCTCCACTGCGGACGCTGCAAGAAGGCCTGTCCCGTCGGCTGCGTCGGCACGAAAGACAGGAGCTTGTGCCTGTCGTATCTGAGTCAGAAAAAGAGGCTCGAAGAACACGAAGAAGAGCTTCTTGTCCGTCACGGCGTCCTCTGGGGCTGCGACGAATGTCAGCTCTGCTGCCCGATGAATAAGAGCGCGAAAAAGACGCCTTTGGAGTTTTTTTCTTCCGACCGCGTCCCGTTTCTGACCGACGAAACGCTCGACGAGATCGTTTCCGGCGGCACTTTTGCCGACAGAGCGTTTTCCTGGCGCGGAGAGAACGTGCTGAGACGCAATTTGAACTTGACTAAACGCTCCTGAATGTGATAAAATAGTTCGATACATCTGTGGGATCTCATCTTTGAAAGAATCTGGCGGTGAAAGGTATGTCATTGACTCTGATGGTCACTTCCCTGAAGGGCGGCGTCGGCAAAACGACTTTTGCCTCCGCTCTCGCATACGCCGCCGCCGTCGATTCCCGGAGGGCAGTCTGCGTGGACATGGATCTCGGCTCCGGCGGTCTCGACATCGCGCTCGGCGCCGAAAACTCGCTCGGCGCGAACGTGATCGACGTCTTCCGCGGCGAAGCGGATCCCAAGAGCGCGCTCGTGTGCTGCGGAGGGATCCCCGAGCTGACTCTCATCCCTTCTCCGCTCGAAGCCCTCGGCACCTATCCCGACGTCACTCCCGAAG
>JAFTEP010000150.1 GCA_017453605.1 Clostridia bacterium | reverse complement strand
CCTCGGCGTAGCTGATCCTCGGCAGAGGCAGCTTGACTTCGATCCCTGTGAACTTTTCAAAGACCCTCTTGATGAATCTTTCGTTGACTTCGATCACGTCGTCCTCGCCGAAGAAGCTCATTTCGAGGTCGATCTGAGTGAATTCGGGCTGACGGTCGGCTCTGAGGTCCTCGTCCCTGTAGCAGCGGGCGATCTGCATATATCTGTCGAAGCCGCCGACCATGAGGAGCTGCTTGTAGAGCTGAGGCGACTGCGGCAGGGCGTAGAAGCTGCCGGGATGGACGCGGCTCGGGACGAGGTAGTCCCTGGCGCCCTCGGGGCTGGACCTGATGAGAGTCGGGGTCTCGATCTCTATAAAGCCGTTCTCGTCGAAGAAGTCTCTGGCTTCCTTGGCGACCTTGTGACGGACGATGATGTTGTGATTGACGTCCGGGCGTCTGAGATCGAGATATCTGTACTTTAAGCGCAGTTCCTCCCTGACGTCGCTGTCGGCGACGATCTCGAACGGAGGAGTCGCGGCGGGATTGAGGATCTCAAGTTCGTCGACTTCGAGTTCGACCGCTCCGGTGGAACGCGAGGAATTGACCGCCTCTCTGGCGCGGATCACACCGCTCGCCTGGATGACGAATTCGCTTCTCAGAGTGAAAGCCTTGTCGAAGATCTCCTTGTCGGTCTTCTCGTCGAAGGCGAGCTGGAGGATGCCCGTGCGGTCTCTGAGGTCGACGAAGATGAGACTTCCGAGGTCTCTCTGCTTCTGGACCCAGCCGCAGACGTTCACGCGGCTCCCGACGTCTTTTTCGGTGACTTCACCGCAGTATTTTGTTCTGTACATATATTTTTCGTCCTTTCAAAACTGTTGAAGACTTATGCTTTTTTTACCGCAAGAGCGATCCCTTCGGCGTCGAGTGACACTTCCCTGTTTTCCTCGCCCTTCATGCTCTTGAGAGTGATCCTGCCGTTCTCGAGTTCGCTGTCTCCGATGACGGCGACGAACCGCGCGTTCTTCTTGTCGGCAAATTTCATCTGCGCCTTCAGGCTCCTGCCGACCTGGTCGAACATCACGCGGACTCCGCGCTCTCTGAGTTCTCCCGCGAGGACGAAAGCTCTCTTTGACGCAGCCTCTCCCATAGAGGCAAGGCAGATGTCCGGGGGCGTCTCGTCGGCGGTGACTCCCGCGGCTTTGAGCGCGAGGATGATCCTCGTGAGACCCATCGCGAATCCGACGCCGGACAGATCCGGACCGCCGAGCTCCTCGACGAGACCGTTGTATCTTCCGCCGCCGCAGACGGTGCTCTGGGCGCCGATATCGCCGCTGATGAACTCGAAGACCGTGCGCTGATAGTAGTCGAGCCCTCTGACGATCCTGGGATTCACGGTGTAGCTTATGCCGGCGGCGTCGAGACAGCCGCAGACGCCCTCGAAATGCTCGCGGCAGGGCGCGCAGAGGTGATCGACGGTGCGCGGCGCGTCGGCGGCGATCCCTTTGCAGATCGGGCTCTTGCAGTCGAGGATCCTCAGGGGATTGGTCTCAAGGCGCTCAAGGCAGGTCGGACAGAGCTGATCCCGGAACTTGCCGAAATAGTCTCTCAGCGCCTTGTGATACTTCGGGCGGCAGTGACGGCAGCCGATGGAATTGATCTCCAGCGAAGCCTTCACTCCGAGAGACGAGAGCATATCCGAGACCATCCGCATGACGTCGGCGTCGCAGGACGGGATGTCGGCTCCGAAGACCTCGGCTCCGAACTGATAGAACTCTCTCGATCTGCCCGCCTGGGGCATCTCGTATCTGAAGCAGCTGATGAGATAGTAGAGGCTGAGCGGCATGCTCTCGTTGACGAGAGCGTTTTCGATGACGGCGCGAACGACCCCCGCCGTCCCCTCGGGACGGAGGGTGAGGTTCCTGCCGTCGTTGTCGAAGAAGGAATACATCTCCTTCTGGACGATGTCGCTGGACTGACCGACTCCCCTCTTATACAGCTCGCTGTATTCGAAGGTGGGGATGCGGATGCGTCCGAAGCCGTATTCCTCGGCTTTGGAGCAAAGGAGCTTTTCGACCTTGTCGAAGATCCGCGACTGATCGGGCAGGATATCGAGCGTGCCCTTTGGTTTTTGAAGCATATCGTGTACCGGGAGATCCCGGTCCTCCTTGGAACGGTATAAAAATTTCAGATCTTATTTGCGGTCTTTTTTATGTTCTCGCGCCAGTCGAGATCGCCTCTTCCGAGGGCGAGGATCAACGCCTCGGCGGTCGCGAGATTGGTCGCGAATGGGACGTTGTAGAGATCGCAGAGCCTGAGCATGCTGTTGGCGCTCTCGCGCTCGGGATCGTTGGGGTCCGATGAACGGAAGAAGATCAGAAGGTCGATCTCGCTGCAGGAGATCCTCGAGGCGATCTGATCGACGCCTCCTCCCGAACCGGTCAGAAGCTTTTCGACGCTGAGTCCGGTGGAATCGGAAATGACGTTGCCGGTCGCCGCGGTGGAGCAGATGCGGTGCGTGGAAAGGATGCCGCAGTAGGCGATGCAGAGCTGGACCATGAGTTCTTTTTTCTCGTTGCTTGCGATGATGGCGATCGTCATTTTTCTCCTCCGTGTCTTTTGTTTGCCTTGATGAATATCATTTTTGTATCTGCCCATTCTTTTTTCGTGAAGTATTAAAAGTTCTTCGAGTTCTCCGTCCGGCAGCGGCTTCACTTCGCCGACGCTCTTTGCCGGAGTGAGGATCCTCGCGCTCGCTTCCGCGGCTTCAAGGAGCCGGGCGGCATCTAAAACGGTTTTGCCGACCAGATAACTTCCCTGACGGCTTGAAGGTCAAATCCCATTGAAAGATCTCCGATCTGAAAGGCTTCAGAAGAGTTTGTTTTTCTTCCGGCTGCCGACGATCCCGTCGAGGAGCGGGACGTTCTTGCCGAAAAGGCGCGCGTAAACGTTGTTCACGGCGCGCGCGGCGTCCGTTTTTCCGATCGAAGTCACAGGTCTCCCCTCGCTCAGCGAGAAGGGCACCGCGGGATCCAAGGGGATCACGCCGAGCGCCGGAACGGCGACGCTGCCGACAAGATCGACGAGTCCCGCGCCGTTATTCTTCGGTTTGCGGACGTCGTAGCAGTTGATAAGGAGCTTCACCGGCTTGTTCGCGAGCTTTGCGATCTCCATCCCGCACCTTTCGGCGCATCTGACGGAGGTCGGAGCGTCGGTCGTGATGACCGCGACCATATCCACGAACGGCGAGGAAGCGAGGACCGAAAAGAACTCTCCTCCGCCCGCCGGCATATCGAGGATCACAAGGTCGCTTATGCTTTTCAGAGCTTCGAGCGCCGAATCGATCCCTTCGGGAGTGACGTCGGGATAGGTGCCGAGGG